>USOF01000115.1 GCA_900556285.1 uncultured Collinsella sp.
GGTCTATTGGATGGCGTTTCAGATTCTGACGGGCAACTGCGATACGCAGAACCGTAACTGCTATTTGTACAGCCCGCTTAACTCAAAGGTCTGGTACATCCTGGATTGGGATAACGACGGCATGCTGCGCAAGCTCGAGTTGAGCTTGACGGGGTTCTCGGACTATGCGAGCTGGGAGCGCGGCGTGAGCAACTACTGGGGCAACGTTCTGTTTAACCGCGCGTTGCGCAGCAAGTCGTTCCGCAGCGAACTCGATAGCGCCGTCAAGGACCTGCGCTCATATTTGACCGAAGAGCGTCTGAGCAAGATGGTCGAGCATTATCGCGAGGTCACGGAGCCGCTCGTCTTTGCTGCGCCCGACCTGGAGAATCTGCCCGTGACGAAGGACGAATACGAGCAGATTACCGCGGCGATTCCTTCCGAGATCGAGGAGAACTATAAGAGCTTTCGCGAGAGCTATAAAAAGCCCATGCCGTTCTACATTGGCGTGCCGCAGATCGATAACGGTAAGCTGCGCGTGAGTTGGGACGCGTCGTACGACTTTAAGGCGCGCGACATTCGCTATACCGTGGAGCTTGCGCGCGACTATGCCATAAGCGACGTAGTCTTTAAGGCCGAGGACGTGCTGCTGCCCGAGGTAACGTGCGATGCGCCCGACGCCGGCCAGTACTTTGTGCGTGTGCGCGCCACCAACTCCGACGGCTATACGCAAGATGCGTTTGACTACTACGTGACCGATGACGGCAAGCAGTACGGCATGAAGTGCTTCTACGTGCAAGACGGCGGTAAGGTCGTGGAGGACACGTATGAGGAGGGCTAGCGCGCTGCTTGAGCGTCTGGCGGCTCCGCCCGCGCGAACCACGCAGGAGCGTTACCGCCACGAGCTCAAATATCTCATTAACGAGGGCGAGCACGCCGCGCTTGCCTGTCGCATGTCGCCGGTCTTTAAGCTGGACAAGCATGCACGGGCGGGCGGTTACACCATCCGCAGCCTGTATTTTGACGACTACTGCAACTCGGCCTACGAGGAAAAAGACGCCGGTATCCTGATGCGCAAAAAGTATCGCGTGCGCATCTATAACGGCAGCGACAAGGTGATTAAGCTCGAGCGTAAAAAGAAGTACGGCAGCTGGATCTATAAGGAGGACGCGCCGCTCACGCGCGGTGAGTTTGAGCAGATCCTGGCCGGCGATTACGACTTTTTGCTGCGCAGCCCGCATCAGCTCTGCCGTGAGTTCTATATCGAGTGCATCTGCAACATGATGCGCCCGCGCACCATCGTGGACTACGAGCGCGAGCCGTGGGTGATGGACGAAGGCACCGTGCGCGTTACGTTTGACATGAACGTGCGCGCCGCGGTGGGAAGCTTCGATATCTTTGATGCGACCTTGCCCGCGCTGCCGGTCTTGGAGCCCGGCAAACTAGTGATGGAGGTCAAGTTTACCGAGTTTTGCCCGCAGCTGGTGCGCGATTTGGTGCCGCCGGGTGCGGCCGAGCTCACGGCGGTTTCCAAGTACTGCCTGTGTTACGAAAAGACCGCCTACCTGCGCGGTTTTAATTACTGGGAATCGGATTTTGAGAACCGAGGGGATATTTAGACCATGAGCACCAGGGACTTTTTTAAGAACTCCGTCTTGGAGGCGTTTGGCCAGGTCGACCCTGCCAAGATCGGCCTGTCGCTGCTCGTGGCGCTCGCCATGGGCATCCTGATCTACTACGTGTACAAGCGCTTTTTTACCGGCGTGGTGTACTCGCGCAGCTTTGCCGTGACGCTTGTGGGCATGTGCGTGCTCACCTGCATGGTGACGCTCGCGATCTCGACCAACGTGGTCATCTCGCTCGGTATGGTCGGTGCTCTGTCTATCGTCCGTTACCGAACGGCGGTCAAGGATCCGCTCGACCTGTTGTATCTGTTTTGGTCCATTACCACGGGTATCACAGCGGGCGCCGGCATGTACGCGCTCGTAGGGCTTGCGGCAGTGGTGATCGTCGTGATGATCGCCGGCTTCGCTACGCACCAGGACAAGGCGCGCGTGTACATGATGGTCATCCACTACACGGGCCAGATCACGGGCGACGACATTGTGCGCGCGTTTGGCCGCACCAAGTTTACGGTGAAGTCCAAGACCATGCGCGGTGACAAGGTCGAGATGGCCGTGGAGGTGTTCTCGGACGGTGTAGATATGCCCTATGCCGACGCCATCCGCGCGCTCGAAGGCGTGGAGGACCTGACGCTCATCCAGTACAACGGCGAATACCACGGCTAACTATGTTCCGGCGTTCTGACGAACGCCGGACCGCTCGACGCTGCTTGCGCTGACGTTTTCTCGACCTGGGTGGGCTGGTCTTGGTTTGGTTTTATGTAAGGGATGGTGCCGCGTGGACGTGCAACAGCTAGAAGAGGCCTGGGCTATAAGGGCTGGTGCGCGTGAGGCGCGTCTTGTTGCGGCCTCGCATGTGCCGGCGGCGCTGTCTATGTTGGGGATTGTGCGTCCTGGTGACCGCCTGGTGGCCTTTGCGGACGACTTTGCCGATGCGTTTGCGCGCGGCTTTGATGCCTGCGACGTTGTGCTCGTGGGGGAGCCGTCGGTTGCGGCGTTTACCGCCGCGTCCGAGGGCTTGGATGCTTCGTTTGATGCCGAGGGTCCGCACCTGTGGTGGTTCGTCAACTCCATCGGCGGGTTTGGTCTGCGCGTGCCCGATCTGCGTGCGCTGGGTCGGGCGGCGCGTGAGGCCCGTGCGCTGCTTGTGGTGGATAACACCGTGGCAAGCGTCTTTGGGTGCGATCCGCTGCGTTTGGGTGCCGTCCTGTCGCTCGAGGCACTCGACCGTGTGTGTGCCGGCGAAGCTCCGCGCAAGCTCGTTGCCGTCTCGGTGGCGCGCTCGCAGCTCAAGCGCCATCGCGTGGATGCCGCCGCAGAGTGCGCACACGCGTTGCTTGCGGACTGCGGTGCGTCTGTGCTTGGCCTGTCTGCCGAGGAGACCGACGTGCTAGAACGCGGGCTGTCCTCGCTCGATGCTCGCATGCAGGCGCACTTCGATCGCGCCCGTGCGCTGGCCGAGTATCTGGCTGCTAACGAGATGGTGTGTAACGTTCGCTATCCTGGGCTGGGTTCGCATCCCGATCATGCGGTTGCAACGGGAATCCTCGAGCACGGCTTTGGCCCGGCGGTTGAGTTTGACCTTATCGAGCGAAGTGCGGGTGAGCTGTTCGACACATTGCCGGGGGAGTTCCGCACGTCGCCCGCCGGCGGCTCAACAACGCGCCTTTCGGCCCCACGCGGTAAGCGGGGGAGCGCCATCCGCCTCTTCGCCGGTACCGACGATCCCCTGGTTGTAGCGTCCACCCTAGACAACGCCCTTCGCAAGTTAGCTACTCTTTGATGCTGGCGATGAGGTCGTCGGCTTTTGAGGCGATGACGTTGTTGATGTCGGCCTGCAGCTCCTCGTAGACCGCTATGGCTCGCTCGCCGGCGGGGGTCAGGGTGGACCCGCGGGCGCCGTCGCGCTCGATGAGCTTGCAGCCCAGCTGCCCTTCGGCTTCGTTCACAATGCGCCAGGCCTTGGAATACGCCATTCCCATGCTCTTGGCGGCGCGGTTGAGCGAGTGCTCGCGGGCGATACCCTGCAGCAGCAAGACGCAGCCGTGGCCGAACACGCCCGGCAGATCTTTGTCGCACGACTGAATGACCAGTTTTGCCGTCGTCTTGTACTCCATGCGCTCCACGTCTCTCCGCTAAAGTGTTTGCTGGGCAAACGCAAAGCCTGCGTCAAACCCTCGTGTGCTCTTCTTAAATCATGCATTGTAGCAGTCAAAGTGCGTTAAGATGCTTCCCCAGTATTGGGCGCCCAAGGTTGGGCTGGGTCCTACGAGGCCTGCAGCCGACCGGTCGCATGGAAAAAGGAGAAACATGGCTACGTTCTTTCCCGGTGAGTCCCACACGTTTTCGGAGTATCTGCTGGTCCCTGGCTATTCGTCCTCGCAGTGCATCCCTAACAACGTCTCTCTTAAGACGCCGCTGACCCGCTTCAAGCGCGGTGAGAAGCCGGCAATCACCCTGAACATCCCCATGGTTTCCGCTATCATGCAGTCCGTCTCGGGCGTCGACATGGGTGTCGCGCTCGCTACCGAGGGTGGCCTGTCCTTCATTTACGGTTCCCAGAGCGCCGAGTCCGAGGCCGCTATGGTCAAGGCCGTCAAGGATCACAAGGCCGGCTTCGTTCAGTCCGATTCCACCCTGACCCCCGACATGACCATGGAGCAGGTCATCGAGCTCAAGGAGAAGACCGGTCACTCCACTATGCCGGTTACCGACGACGGCACTCCCAAGGGTAAGCTCCTGGGCATCGTCACCAGTCGTGACTATCGTCCCAGTCGCGATGACCACCAGACGAAGGTCTCCGAGTTCATGACCCCGCGTGAGCAGCTCATCGTGGGCGACAAGAACATCAGCCTCAAGGTTGCCAACGACGTCATCTGGGACAACAAGCTCAACGCTCTGCCCATCGTCGACGACAACGATCACCTCATGGGCATTGTCTTCCGCAAGGATTACGACAGCCATAAGACTAACCCCAACGAGCTGCTCGATAACGACAAGCGCTACATGGTCGGCGCCGGTATCAACACCCGCGACTATGCCGAGCGCGTGCCGCTGCTCATCGAGGCCGGTGCCGATGTCCTGTGCATCGATTCTTCCGAGGGCTTCAGCGAGTGGCAGAAGCGCACCATCGAGTGGATCCGCGAGCGCTACGGCGATATCCACCGCGAGCTTGGCCTGCGGGTCGATCTCGAGGGCGTGCTTGACCGCCTGCGCAGTCAGATGGAGCAGGGCATTTCCCGCGATGAGCTCGTCTCGCGCGGCGAGTACCTTTCCGCGCTGCTTATGGCCGATTACCTCGGCTTTACGTTCGTGGACGCCGCGCAGTGGCTGTTCTTCCACTATGACGGCACCATCGATCAGGAGAAATCCTATGCCGCGCTGCGCGCGCTGGCCAGGGACAAGTGCGTCGTCATTCCGGGCTTCTATGGCCTGATGCCGGACGGTAAGCTCCGCACGCTCACGCGCGGCGGCTCGGATATCACGGGCGCGC
>USOF01000116.1 GCA_900556285.1 uncultured Collinsella sp.
AGCCGAAGGCCACATTAAGTGGCCTTCGGCTCGTGCGGAATCTACGAAAAACTTACCCGTGTCGTCCGGCCAGGTCCTAGGTTGCCTTGCTTGCCGCATGGATGGCGTCTTGGCGTCTGGATACTTGGCTGATAGTTTGGAATGAAGGGGGCTCCTTGTTGGCAAGGAGCCCCCTTCTGTTTTGGTTACTTTGGGGTTGTTGGTATGTCTTTACTTGGCATCGGCCCAGGTTATGCCGGTGCTGGCTTCGGCGATTAGGGGAACGCGGAGGTCCACTACGTGCTCCATGACGTCGCGGACCATGGTGGTTAGGCGCTCGACTTCGTCGATGGGGCACTCAAAGTCCAGTTCGTCGTGCACTTGCAGGATCATGTGGGCGGCAAAGCCTTCTTCTTCCAGGCGACGACTTACGCGGGCCATGGCGATCTTGATGATGTCTGCTGCGGTGCCCTGCATGGGATGGTTCATGGCCGTGCGCTCGCCAAAGCCGCGGAGTTGCGGGTTTTTGGCCTTGAGCTCGGGAATATGGCGTCTGCGGCCATACATGGTCTCGGCGTAGCCCGTCTGCTTGGCGCGTGCCACCACGTTGTCGAGGAACGTGCGCACGCCCGGGTAGGCCTCGTAGTAGCGGTCGATCATGTCGCGTGCCTCGGCCATCGAGATATGCAGCGACTGCGACAGGCCGTAGGCCTGCTGGCCATACACGATGCCAAAGTTCACGGCCTTGGCGCGACTGCGCAAGTCGGGCGTTACCTCGGACACCGGCACGCCAAACACGCGCGCGGCCGTCTCGGCATGAAAGTCCTCACCCTCGTTAAAGGCGCGCACCAGGTGCTCGTCTCCCGAAAGATGCGCCAGCAAACGCAACTCAATCTGCGAGTAGTCCACCGCCAAAAAGACGCTTCCCTCGCCCGCCGAGAACGCCGTCTTGACGGTACGCCCCAGCTCCGAGCGCGTCGGAATGTTTTGCAGATTGGGGTCGCTCGAAGACAGGCGCCCCGTCGCGGTGATGGTCTGGTTGTACGTGGTGTGCACACGCCCGTCACCACGGCGCAGCGGACCTAGCGTGTCCAGATAGGTCGACTTAATCTTGGACTTCTCACGCCAGTCCAAAATCAGGCGCACGATCTCGTGGTCGCGGGCAAGGTCGCTCAGCACCTTGGCGTTGGTCGAATAGTAGCCGCGCTTGGTCTTTTTTAGGCCCTTGGTCGGAAGCCCCATAACATCAAACAGCACGTGCGAGAGCTGCATGGGGCTGCCGATGTTAAAGGTCTCGTCGCCTGCCAGATCACGAATGCTGCGCTCGACCTCGGTGATCTGGGTCGCCAAACCCTCGGACAGGCTGCGCAGCCGATCGGGATCCACGAGCATGCCCGCGCGCTCCATCTTGGCAAGTACCGGAACGAGCGGCATCTCGATCCCATCGAACACGTTAGCGGCATTCTCGCGGGCCATGCACTCGCGCAGCGGTGCGACCAGCGCCAGTGTCAGGGCCGCAGTACGGGCGGCTGGCACCGGAGCGTCCTCACCAGCACCCTCTGCGCCGCGCGCCGCAGGCAACGCCATCTGCAAATACGTATCGGCAAGATATGCCTCATCGAACTCGGAACGATCGGAATCCAGCAGATAGGCAGCCACCACGGTATCGAAGATGCGCGTGGAATCGACTGACAACGGGTCCATGAGCTCGGGCTCAGAAGAATCGATGGGCGAAAGCTCGTGCAGCAGCGCCTTCATATCCGGGCTCGCCACACGGCCCTCCATAAACAGGCGCGCAAGCACGCCGGCGATCACACCGTGAGCGAAGTTGAAGCCATCGACTACGGTAGTGGTACCGCCGTCGCCCTCCTCGAGCGCGAACAGGCCCTTGGACGTCGCCAACCACAGCGTGCGCGTCAGTCCAAAGAGCGCGCCCTCTTCCTTGTCGTCGTCCACCACGGCGGCGACCCACTCGCCGCCATCAATCGCGTGGGAGACCTCAGCCGCAACGGCACCAAGCGCGTCGGTATCGCCGGCGGCTGCGCGAACCATAGCAGGTATCTCAAACACACTGGAGGCAGCAGCAGCCCCGCCCTCGCCGCCGATCAGCGCCAAGAAACGGTTCTGCATGGCGGTGATACCAAGCGTGCCCAGCGCCGCGGACACTTCATCGGCAGAAAACGCCGGGAAGGACGTCGCCTCAAAGTCGAGCTCGACGGGCGCATCGGTGCGAATTGTCGCAACCTTGCGGCTCAGTAGTGCGTCGTCGATGTGTGCACGCAGGTTCTCGCCCATCTTGCCCTTGACCTCGTCGGCATGCGCGATGACTTCGTCCAAGCTACCGTACTGCGCAATGAGCGCACTCGCCTTTTTGGGGCCGATGCCCGGTACGCCGGGAATGTTGTCCGACGTATCGCCCTTTAGACCGTAAAAATCGGGCACGAGCGCCGGCGTAATGCCGTGATACAGGTCGTCCACGCTCTCGGGCGTCATGATCGCCACGTCGGACAGGCCTTTGCGGGTCGAGACAACGTTGACGTGCTCGGTCACGAGTTGATACATGTCGCGGTCGCCGGTCACCAGTAGCATGTCGCAGCCGGCCTCTTCACCCAGGCGCGCCATGGTTCCCAGGATATCGTCGCCTTCCCAGCCCTCGGACTGCAGAATCGGCACGTTGAGCGCGGTGAGCAGCTCCTTAATCATAGGGAACTGCGCATGCAGATCGGGGTCCATGGGCGGGCGTTGCGCCTTATACTGCGGCAGCATCTCCATGCGCACGCGCGGTTTGCCCTTGTCAAACGCCACGACCACACCGTCGGGGTTAAAGGCATCGATCATCTTAAGAAACATGTTCAGAAAGCCAAAGATCGCGTTGGTGGGGCGACCGTCCGGCGCGTTCATGGTCGGCGGCACGGCGTGGAAGGCGCGGTGCATGAGCGAGTTGCCGTCGATAACGGCAAAAGTGCGGCGCTTGTCAGACATATTAAATACCTCGCTTTGGGCTGGGCACGGTTTGCTCACTCCAGTTTACACGCTCCCCGCCCCGCGGCCACCGCACATCAAGCTCCCCCGCCACCGTGAGCCCACGCGTGATACGATGGCTCACGGTACATCAACCAGCACGATCGATCCGAAAGGAGCCTGCGTCATGGAGCGTCCCTGCGCATGGAAAAAGTACACGCCACAACAAGTCGAGGAGCTCGAGGAGCTTTGCCGCGGCTATAAGCAATTTTTGAGCGAGAACAAGACCGAGCGCCTGTGCGTCAAGACCGGCATCAAGATGGCCGAGGAGGCGGGATACGTCGACCTGGAGACCGTGATCGCCGAAGGCCGCGAGCTCAAGGCAGGCGACAAGGTGTACGCCGCCAACCACGGCAAGGACCTTATGCTCGTCAACCTGGGCACCGCACCGCTCGAGCAGGGCTTTAACATCCTGGGCGCCCACGTGGACTCGCCGCGCCTGGACCTTAAGCAGAATCCCGCCTTCGAGGCCGGCGACATGGCCTACCTCGACACGCACTACTACGGCGGCGTCAAGAGCTACCACTGGGTGGCCTCCCCGCTTGCACTCGTGGGCGTCATCTGCAAAAAGGACGGCACCACCGTCGACATCAACATCGGCGACAAGGCAGACGATCCGGTCTTTACCATCTCCGACCTGCTGATTCACCTCTCGAGCGAGCAGATGTCCAAGCCCGCCAAGGACGCCGTCGACGCCGAGATCCTCGACGTGATCGTGGGCGGCCGCCCCGTCAAGTTCGATGAGGACGACAAGGACGCCCCCAAGGAGCCCGTCAAGCAGATGTTCCTGGACATCCTCAAGGAGCAGTATGACGTCGAGGAGGAGGACTTCCTCTCCGCCGAGATCGAGGTCGTGCCCGCCGGCCCCGCCCGCGACATGGGCCTCGACCGCTCCATGATTCTGGGCTATGGCCACGACGACCGCGTCTGCGCTTACCCCTCCATGCTTGCCCAGATCGACGTCGCCAACGTGGAGCGCACGAGCATCACGCTCATCGTCGACAAGGAGGAGATCGGCTCCGTGGGTGCCACCGGTATGACGAGCCGCTTCTTCGAGAACACCGTCGCCGAGATCATGACGCTCGCCGGCGAGGACAGCCCGCTGGCCCTGCGCCGCGCGCTCGCCCGCAGCCGCATGCTCTCCTCTGACGTGTCCGCCGGCTTCGACCCGGGCTATGCCGGCAAGTTCGAGACCAAGAACGCAGCCTTCATGGGTCGCGGCCTGTGCTTCAACAAGTACACGGGCAGCCGCGGCAAGGGCGGCTCCAACGACGCCGACGCCGAGTACGTGGCCCTCGTCCGCGACATCATGGACGAGGCGGGCGTGGACTTCCAGACCTGCGAGCTCGGCCGCGTCAATGCGGGCGGCGGCGGCACCATCGCCTACATCATGGCCAAGTACGGCATGAACGTCATCGACTCCGGCGTTGCCGTCCTGTCCATGCACGCCCTGTGGGAGGTCGCTAACAAGGCCGATATCTACGAGGCCTACCGCGGCTACAAGGCCTTCCTCGAGCGCGCCTAACCAACCCTTGTAACTTGCGGTGAAATACGGATTCATCAGGGCTTCCAACGGGGAAAGCGGTCTGTACTTCACCGCAACTTTTTTAGCGGAAGGAGGATTCCGTGCTACAGGTCGTCATTTCGCCCGCCAAACAGATGCGGACAGCTCAAGATGCCTTTGACGTTTTGGGCATACCGCCTTTTGCACATCAGACGGCCCGGCTCCATCAGGCACTGCTAGGCATCGAACGCGAGGATGGCGCGGCAGGTCTTCAGGCCCTTTGGAACGTGAGCGACAGGCTGCTTACAACGTGCCTGGATACGCTTCACGAATTTATGCCCGTCCTGAGCGATGCCGACCTCGCCGATCCCGATCTCGCGCGCCGAATCTCCCCCGCCGTCATGTCCTACCACGGCATCCAATACCAAAGCATGGCGCCCGAGGTCATGGATGCTGCACAGCTCGACTGGCTGCAAAACCATCTCTGGATCCTCTCCGGATTGTACGGATGCGTGCGGCCTATCCACTGTCTCTTATACACATCTCCGAGCCCACGAGACTCCTGAGCATCTCGT
>USOF01000117.1 GCA_900556285.1 uncultured Collinsella sp.
CTCAGGAGTCTCGTGGGCTCGGAGATGTGTATAAGAGACAGGCTCTCGGTAGCGGACTCGACGGCCTGGGCGGCATTTGCCTCATCGGCGGCATCGAAGGCAGCCTGGGTCATGGCCTCGCGGGCCTCGTCCAGAATCTCGGCGTCCGTGACGTCGGATACAGAATTACGCATATGTTGTTGTTCCTTATCTGCACGCGCAATGGGCACGGCATGCGGCCGCGCGGGCGTGCTTGGTAGTGCGCTAATACATACAAAAACGGGTGCGCACAGAGAGGACGTTGCTCAGCACGCTGGCGATCGCTTTGGCAGCCCTATCACGCGCCGTCCAGACGCAGCAGCTCTAAGCGATGGAGCAGATTCGCCGCCGGTTAGTATACCCGTGCTTCGCATGCCCCCACGTAAACCACAGATGACGAGGCGGACGAGGTGGGCCCGGCTGATTGTCTCAATCTGTAACATCTACAGGGCAAATCTTCCTCTACGTGTTACAGATCGAGACAAACGGTCGACACAGTTCACAAACGTCTCAATCTGTAACAGTTACCGAGTAAAATCGGTCCTAATTGTTATAGATCAAGACAGAGGGGGATTTCCGTCCAGTCCAAACCAAATCTCTCAGTCTTCCTGCAATTTCGAACATGTGGCCTATAATGTTGCTTTGGTTACGCTATATATTGCGCAGCCATTTAATACGTCGCCCACCGGGGGCCATTAATTCCTATCGCCATATTGGCTAGGAAGCAATCAAAGGAGGTATCCGTGGCAGCAGAGACGCCTTGCTCGGTCCTCTATAACGATATTCGCTCGTTCGGCGGTCTTAAACATCTCGAGATCGCCCGAATGCTCATCAATGGAAACTCTTATCTCGGCAGTACCCTGCTCGAGAAATGCTCTTCCAACCGCTCGTATCTCACCCGTTACATCGTCCATCGCAAGCCTGACCAGTGCGCGCCCGCCATCTACAGCGACTTTACCGTCACCACGCTCAACCTTTCCGCGGCAATCTGCAGCAAGCTCGGCGGCGGCGAGTCCGCCTATCGGGCAATCGCCGAGCACTATCGCGGTCCGGCCGCCAACGAAATGATGTCGGCTCTCGCCAGCTACAAGCTGGACAGCCGCCTATATGCAAATGCCCTCAATCGCATCGACAACTTTGACGGCAATGCCGTGCGCGAAAAAAGCACGCTTTACCTTATGCTCTTTGTGGCAACGGGGGCGCTCGCCGATCCCGTTCAGGGCGTGGCCACCGTCGAGCGCTTTTGCGACAGCAAGACGGGCGGGCACTTTGGCACCACCGAAACTACCGTCGGACGTGGCTTTATGAGCAGCCTGGAGCAGCCGCACACCGTCGCTCCCAACCTCGGTCTGCTCAGAACCCATGCCGACAACTGCGCCGACATGCAAATCCATCCCCTCACACGCGATCCGCGCGGCACCGTGATTGGTTCTTTGCCCAAAACCTCGCCCAGCATCACCGATGTAGGCGCCGACGCCTCGCGCGAGCATCTTCGCATTTGGCTCGAGGGTGAGCACTGGTACGCCCAGGGCCTTGGATCGACCAACGGCACAGTGCTCGAATCGGGCGCGGGCGACGGCGATATTGTGATTGAGCCGCCGCGCGACCAACGCGAACCCGGCAAAGTCTATCCCCCCGTGGAAATCGCCAACAGCGACAGGCTCCATCTGGGTCTCTACACGACATTCCTTGTCATTGTGGACTAGCACGGACAGCGATCAGAAGACGGTCGCCGTCCGTCTTTCGTCTTCTACCTTCTGCGTCGTAAACGACAATACTCAGCGGTACACGTGAGCAGTGCGGCTATCATGGTACTTTACCGATATCCGCACTGCTCACGTGTACGCGCGGCAACCCATGCCAGACAAAGGAACGCCATGGATACTACCGATAGCGCCTATGGCGACAAACTCATCCGTCTCGATACGTTCGATACCGCCGTGGCGGTCGACCCCAGCGCCGAGGACGACGCCAAGCGTCGGTTTATGACGCTTATTCTCCAGACGGCCCACCGCAACAACGGCAACATCGGGCACGTGCTGCGCGCGACCAACACGAGCGGCGAGGTCTTTGCCGTCAAGCTACTCAAGGACAACGCCATCCTTTCCGGCCAAGCCCCCGACCGCTCCGCCGAGCAATCGGCCGCGCACCTGGCCAACACCGCTGCGCTGTTTGAGGAGTACCGTCATCTGTGTACCGTCTCGCACCTGCGCGGATTTCCGCGCGTCTATGGCTACGGTTCATGCGAGGACGACCCGCTCATCCTCATGGAGTGGGTCGAGGGCACCTCACTCAAGCAGGCGCTGCCCCTGCTTCCGCACGACGCCTCGGGCGGGCTGACCACCCAGATGGTCGCCGCCGTCGGAAACGCCGTGCTTCGTGCGCTCTTGATGACCCAAGGCCTCGTGAATCCGGTCATCCATCGCGACCTGTCGCCTGCCAATATCATGTTCCGCACCACCAGCCGAACGCTCGAGCAGCAGATTGCTGATTGTTCCTTTGACCCCTGTCTCATCGACATGGGCTCCGCGACCATGGCTCTCGGCGACGACACGATCACCCGGCGCGCCGACATCTGGCGCTTTGCCACGCCCGCATACGCCGCGCCCGAGATGCTCACGCAGGATATCGAAGGCATCGCGGCCCTTCGCCGTTCGCCGGCAATCGACGTCTATGCGCTTTCGAGCATTCTGTACCAGCTCTACAGCGGTCGCAAACCGTTTGACTTTGAGTCGACGGACGCCGCTGCAACCGGCTCGTTCTATCTCGTAAAGACCAAGACCAAGCCGGCACCGCTCGAGCCGCGCTGCGAGGGCGATGAAGCGCTCGTCCAGATCATCATGAAGGGTCTCTCAGTCGAGCAGTGCGATCGTCCCACCGAGCAGCAGATGCTCGAGGTGCTCTCGGCATACCTCACCGATGCCGAATCCGAGGGCCGCGAAGGCACAGGAGACGAGGCCGCGATTGATATCGATTCTGGCACGCACCTTAAGGTCGACGTCGCCGGCGAGCGCGCGCGAGAGATCCTGGAGCAGGCCCGGCACGATGCCATGACCCGCCGCCGCTTTATTATCGGTGGCGTCGTTGCAGCCGTTGCGGGGCTCAGCGTTATCGGGGCGGCAACCCATGGCTTTGGCATCCCCGACTACCTTGACGGCATCCGCGGTTCACTTGACGACTACACCTGGGATCAGCTGCAGGAGATTTCGCTCAAGATTAAGGCCGCCGAGACCCGTAGCGAGGCACGCGAGATTGCCAAGCGCTATCACCTGCTCGATGCCGATGGGCATATCCCCTATCCGTGTACCAAGCGTGTCACGCTCACCAACGGGCTGCAGGTTGGCGCGCAGCTTGTGGGCATCCGCCACGATGAGCTTCTGGACGGGACGGGCAAGGCCGGACTGACGTTTATGTTCGATGCGGGTATTGCCGAGCGCAACGCTGCGGCTGAACCGCCGAGCGCCGGCTGGGCAGATTGCGAGCTGCGGGAATGGCTCAACGGCGACGGCCTTAAGCTGCTGCCCAACGAGTTGCGCGCACTCATTAAAGGGGTCAAGAAGGTCTCGAACAATGTGGGCGCCGCCAACAGCGCATCGTGCCTGAGCGAGTTGCCCGCAACCCTTTGGCTGCCCGCCATGGTCGAGCTGTGCGGTACGCAACCACCCGATTCGTTTACCGAGGACTATCACTACCTGGCAGACATCTACAACGGCGAGGGCAAGGAGTATCAGCTCTTCCGCGAGCTCAAGGTGAGCCCGTATTCCACGAACGAGACGATGGTCCGCCAGTGGAAGGGCAAGGACACCTGCTGGTGGGAGCGCACGGTGAGCCCCGACACGTCGGAGACCGAAGGCACGCTCTACATAAACCGCGTAGGCCACGACGGCGACGTCTTTACGTACGCAACGCCTGCGGAAAAGCCAAACAAGCTAACCTGTGTGATCCCCGGGTTCTGTATCTAGGCGGCGGGCGTCTTGCCGTGACGGGACCCCTCCCCGTCAATTGTCTTGATCTGTAACACTAGCTCGGCAGATACAGGTCTAGATGTTACAGAACGAGACGTTAAGTTGTGACTCGATGTAATGTCTAGATCTGTAACAGTTACTCGACAAAAACGGGTCTAGTTGTTACAGATTGAGATGATTGGTTGGGACGGTCCATCGGCCAACCATCCATCCTCATCTGTAACGAAATCTCATATATTATTTCTGTACTGAACACCCCCAGGGGGTATGGGTGTATAGTATCGGCGGGTTAACAATTCCAACACCGAACTACAGAAAGGAGAAGCCATGGCTCAAGATAAGTTTGACGTGGGCGGCATGACGTGCGCCGCCTGCCAGGCGCATGTGGACCGCGCCGTGAGCAAGCTCGACGGCGTCCAAAGCGTCGCGGTCAACCTGCTCGCCGGTTCCATGATGGTCGACTACGACCCCGCGCAGGTCTCCCCCGACGATATCTGCACCGCTGTCGATCGCGCGGGTTACTCGGCCTCGCCCGTCAGTACGGGCACCGAAGCCGCCCCAAACGGCAGCGCGCAAGCCAGGTCCGGCGCCGCTCATATGGAGTCACCTACCAATAAGTTGGAGGCCGCCGCCTCCGCCATGCGCACTCGTCTCATCGTCTCGATTGTATTCCTCATTCCGCTGTTCTACATAGGCATGGGGCACATGCTCGGCTGGCCGCTGCCCAGCGTCTTCACCGACCACACCCACAGCATGACGTTGGCGCTCACCGAGCTTGTCCTGCTCATCCCCATCGTCTACGTCAACGACGCGTACTTTATCAACGGCTTCAAATCACTCGTGCACGGCGCGCCCACCATGGACGCTCTCATCGCCGTCGGCGCCACCGCGTCGATCGCCTGGTCGCTCTATGCCATGTTTATCATGGCCGACCAGCTGGCAACAGGTCAGGTGCACGAGGCCATGATGACGAGCATGGACAACCTGTATTTTGAGAGCGCCGGCACCATCCTGTCACTCGTCACCGTGGGCAAATACCTCGAGACGCGCAGCAAGTCCAAGACCGGCGGCGCTATCGAGGCGC
>USOF01000118.1 GCA_900556285.1 uncultured Collinsella sp.
GCTTGGATACGCCTAGGCGCGGTCCAAGAAATCGTCCGCACCCCCGAATGGGCTGTCATTTAGGAACTATTCCACCGCAACATATAAAGGGGACTGGGTTGTTCATATCGGAAAAGGGAGGGAGGTGCCCGGGCCGAGGGAGCAACTCGGGATCGAAGCTCGAGCGTTAGTGCTCGGGCGTCAGGATCACCAGGGCGTCGTGCTCAAAGGAATGCTGAGCCACGCGCACGGTGCCGTCGCCATTGTCGCGAACGGGCAGCTTGGCGATACGCTTGGCCTCCATGTCGAGGGCCGTCGCCGACCAGCCGCGCGCACTATCGAGCTTAAACGTAAGTGCCGTGGTGCGCGGCAGATAGGTGACGACACGCTCGCCAATACGCGCCACACGGATGGACTCGCGCGCGTCATCGAGCAGCTCCTGTGCCGGGATAACGGCGAGAGCGTCGTCGCTAGCCGTGGCACCCAGGCCGGCAAGCACGTGCTCGATGGCGGCAAAATCCCACACGCCCGCAAACTGCAGACACTCCTGCCAGCGGAACGGCATGTCAAAGCCCTCGCCCAGCACCGAACCCTGGCTGCGCGATGTCTGCCAGTTCCAAACGCCGTGGGCGCCGTAGGTCGCGCCCGCGCTGGCGCCGGCAAGGATCGAAGACCACACGCTCGCGCGACAGTCCTGCGCGGTAAAACGCCAGTACACGTTGCGCGACGCACCCATCTGCTCGTAGCAGGGCTCGGAGTTGACCATCGGCTTTTTGGGATAGCTGGCGATAAAGTCCTGCGGCAGGTGCCAGGCCTCGGGCTGGCCTTCGTAGTTGTGGCCGGGCTGGAACATATAGAAGTCCAGGCGGTCCAAATACTGCGCGGGAATCGTGCGGTTACCGCGATTGATGTGCATGGTACGCAGGGCCTCGGGCGCGCGCTTCGCAACCTCGTCGAGCGCATCCTCGTAATAGGCAATCGCCTCGTCACCGGCAAAGTCCGTGTCGCCCGTCACCACATAGACGGGATCGAACTCGCCCAGGTTCTCGACGACGCGGGCAACGTGGGCACGGACCTCCTCGCGCGGCATAACCTCGGCACCGCAACGCTCGGCGATCTTAGCGCCCCAGGTACCGGGCACGTAGTTGCACCACATGAGCACGAGCGCCGGACGAATGCCGTGCTCGACGGCAGCGCGGCACATGGCGGCGGCGCGATCCCAATACGCCTGGTTGGGTTGAGACCAATCAAAGCGCACGCCATCCTCGCTGGCATAGGGCCAAATGCCCAGATCGGGGCAGCAGCGATCCCACTGCGGCAGCGTGTTAATCTGCAGCACGTTCATGCCCTGCTCGGCGCGGCGGGTCAGATAGTAGTCCCAGTCGGCCTCGGGGATGCTGGTAAACGCACTCCAGCACGTATCGGCAAACCAAAAGAACGGCTTGCCCTCGCACAAAAAACCGTCCTGACGACCGTTGACGGTCAGTTTTCCCAAACTCATCTGCATGTCCTTTCGCTCGATAAAGGAATTGCGAACCGGCAGAAGCTTTCGCGGTAACCCCTGATGCGAAAGCCCCCGCCGTTTAACAAACCCCTGCGGGCGGACACCACTTGCCCACTCCAGTCTACCTTGCAAGAAGGGCCCCGCCGGGCTTACGCCTGACGGGGCCCTGTCGTGTAGGTGAGGTCATATGTGACCGAACGGTTTGGCCTTAGGCCTCCATCTCGGCGAGTTCCTCCTTGGAGAAGCCGCAGGCAAAGACGACGGCAGCGGCGATGACAAAGGAGATTGCCATACCGACGATAGCCCAGACGGTGTTCATCTGGCCACCCTGCAGGTAGTTGGTGAAGACCAGGAAGTTGGAGGCACCGCCAGCGAGGTAATAGGTAACGCCCATGAGGCCGGAGAACACAGCGCCGATGGCACCGCCGATGAACATACCGAACATGGTGCGACGGAAGCGCATGAGGATACCGAAGAGTGCGGGCTCGGTGACGCCGCCGGCGATGGCGGAGATGACGTAGCCCAGGGCAAGACCCTTCTCGTCGGGGTTCTTCATCTTGAGGAAGGCACCGAAGGCGCAGCCCCAGACAGCGGCCATAGCGCAGTTGGTGGAAACGAAGACGAAGGGATCGTAGCCGGCAGCGATGATCTGAACCTGAGCGAGCAGGATGACGGGCATGTGCATACCGCAGACCACGAAGAGCTGCCAGAAGGCGCCGAGGACGGCCATGACGAGCAGGATACCGATGCCACCCATGTCAGCGAGACCGAAGAGGGCGTTAGCGATGAGGCTGCCGATCTCGTTGCCGAGCGGGGCGAGGACGATGAAGGCGATGGGGATGGTAACGATCATGGTGCAGAACGGCGTGAAGACCGTGGAGAGCACGTCGGGCATGACCTTCTTAAAGAACTTCTCGACGAAGTAGAGGACAGGCACCGAAAGGATAATCGGCAGGACGGACTGCTGATAGTTGGCAGCGGCGATCTGAATGCCGTAGACGGAGATGATTCCGCCGCCATCCTGGGTCGCGACACTCACGACGGACGGGGCCATGAGGGCGCCGCCGAGGAGCATGCCCAGAACCGGGGAGGCGCCGAGCTTCTTAGCGGCGGCATAGCCCAGGTAGATGGGGATAAAGGTGAACGTGGCCTCGTACAGGGTGGTGTAGAGGAACGTGTAGGTCGGATCGGTGTCAGAGAGAACGCCGAGCATGGTGGGACCGAGGACCGCAGCGATGGTGCGGAACAGACCGCCGGCCATGAGCAGCGGGATCAGCTGGGTCATGGAGCCCGACAGATAGTCGAGGATGATGTTCGGCAGGTTCTTGAGCTCGAACTTCTCCTTGGGAGCATCGAGGTTCTCGTCGACCGCGGCACCCTGCTTGACGCCGGACATGGCGACGAACTCGGCGAGCACCTTGGGCACGTTCTGGCCGATGATGACCTGGAGCTGGCTGCCGGCGAACTGGCAACCCAGAACACCCTTGACCTTCTTGATCTTCTCCACGTCGGCCTTGTTGTTGTCCTTGAGCGTCAGACGCAGGCGCGTCATGCAGTTGGTGGCGACGGTGACGTTTTCCGCACCGCCCACGAGCTCGAGGACATCGGTGGCAATCTGCTTGTTATCTACTGCCATGGGACCCCTCCCCATATCATCGTGTGCCTACTCGTTTGGGCGTAGGCACGCCTTTGGCTCGGCGACTATAACCCCTTACGGTTGCCAAACCCTTGGATACGCTGTCGTAAACAATGTGTTTACTGAACGTTTACGGGCTTTAGTTTACACGGAGACCCTAATTTGTGGCAATTTTGCCGTCTACAGTCCGGTGAACGGTAGGAAATCGGGGGTGAACGTAATTGAATGGCAGGGGATTGCCTATTTGTCGCTTTATCGCTATATGGCTATTTACGTGGTCTTTTACTTTGATTGACGCCTCTGCACTATGTTTACTCATCAACAAAAGCCCTGATAGATAGTGTTAAACGATTGTTTAGTAGTTTGTTGAGTGTTCATTTAGACCGTTTACCGAGTTCATCTGCTTGTTCTGTAATTCTGCATTACACTAAACATGTTTAGATTGTATTGCCGCTGATGTTTACCACTCGCGGCGCAGAGGAGGCAGCTCATGGAACTCAAATCGTGCACCTACGCAACCGTCACCACGCTGGGAGACTTTGGCCCCTGGATCAGCAAAGTCGTGCTCGACCTGCCGTGCACCGTTCGCGCCAACGATATCGATGCGCGCACCTTCCATATATATGTAGAGCGCCATGAACGCACGGGCGAGATCCTGATGCGCAAAGAGCGCGGCGCCGACCACGCCGCACCTTCCGTAGGCTATGTCGACGTCCTCGCCGCCCATCCGTGCGATGAGTGCGGACGCAAGCTCGCCTTTGGCACCCATGTGGCGCTCGAGATCGCCGAGCAGCGCCTGACCAAGAAGATCGAGGGCAGCGTGATGGGCTCGCGCTTGCTCGATAACCAGCTGCGCATCGTGCAGCTCGAGGCCCTTCCCGGCAACGACGGCGATGACCCCACCTGCGGCCTGGTCTTTGACACCTGCAGCGGCGACATCTGCCCCGCGCTCAAGGGCTGGAGCAATGCCACGCAAAAGACCGCCGTCAACGGCATCGCGCTCGAGTACGGCTTCTTTGAGCCCAGCTTTAAGGCCGAGGACTCCGCCTGCTTCAATCCCTTCGCGCCCGAGACGACAGTCGTGCCCCAGAAGGCCCCGCTCGTGGTGTACCTGCACGGCGCCGGCGAGGGCAAAGGCGCTACGCAAGGCGAGGGCGCCACGCGCGCTTACATCGGCAACCGCGTGACGGCCATTAGCCAGGCGCAGATCCAGCGCTACTTTGGCGGCTTTGCCTGGGTGCTCGTGCCGCAGTCGCCCACGTTTTGGATGGACAACGGCGTCGAGCAGCTCGGCCACTCCAACCAGAGCATCTACTCCCCCGTGCTCAAGGCGCTCATCGACGAGTTCGTTTCCGAGCATGCCGACCGCATCGACACCGACCGCATCGTGGTCGCCGGCCTTTCCAACGGCGGCTTTATGACGCTGCGCCTGTGCGCCGACTACCCCGATTTCTTCGCGGCGGGCCTTCCCTGCTGCGCACCGTGGTACAACGCCACGGACGAGGACGTCGCCGCCCTTGCCAAGACGCCGCTGTGGTTTACGCACTCCAAGGGCGATGAGCTCGTGATCCCGCAGGAGACCGTGCTGCCGCTCACGGCTCGCCTGCGCGCTGTCGGCGCCAACGTGCACCTCACGTACTTTAGCCATGTCGAGGACCTGACCGGGCGCTACCGCGAGGCCGACGGCTCGCCCAAGAAGACGTTCAACCATGGCGTGTGGATCCACCAATTCAACGACCTGTGTTATCAAGACTTCGACGGGGGCAACGTACTTATCGACGGCGAGCCGGTGGGCTGCTGGGAGTGGTCGGCCAGGGTCGACAGGTAATCTATCCCATCACGGGGCCGAGGGCTTACCCTGTCTCTTATACACATCTGACGCTGCCGACGATCTTAC
>USOF01000119.1 GCA_900556285.1 uncultured Collinsella sp.
GATCTACACGCGTAAGATCGTCGGCAGCGTCAGATGTGTATAAGAGACAGGCCAAACAGTCCGTATTTCACCGCAACTGAGGAGATGGGGCCGGCTACTTGAGGCTGCTGGCGACGACGGGGCGGTCGAGAGCTGCCTCGAAGCGGTCGGCCATCGTGGGGTCGCTGAGCGTGTCGACTTGGTTGAGCATGACGCGTGCGGTGCTGAGTTTCAGCGCCTGCATCTCGGCATTGAGCACCATGGCGACGCGCTCGGGTGTGGCGATGTCGGTAGGCTCGCAGCCGCAACGCTCGCAAAAGAGCTCGGGGCGGTGGACGGCTTCGTTGATGGGCTTGCCGAGCCCTGAGGCGCCGGCGATCCAGACGATGTTGGCCGTGCCAGAGGGAATCACCGGCTCCCAGGCGGCGTGGGCCTTGAGCGGGAGCCGCTTGCTGCCGTCCGCCTCGGCCAGGACGTAGTCAAAGCGCTGCGCCAGCTGGTCGAGCGGCTCGGCAGGGGAGGAGAGCTTGCCTGTCTCCGGGTCCAAAACGCCCGCCTGGCAGATACTTCCGCGGCTCATGCCCGCGCATGCCTCGCAGGTACAGCCGGGAACATGCAGGGTCCCCGGCTTCCAAGGCGCGGCGTTCAGGCGACGGCTCGACCCGTCCCATGGCACGCCGGCGACGGGAAACATGTGCGTGGTGGTACAGAGAAGCACCCTGCCGCCGGCGCGCATGAGCTCGAGACCCAGCGTCTTCAGCAACGTCGACTTGCCGCCGCTGCCGATAATCGCGGTAATGCCCGGCTCGATCCTGAGCGCCGAGGCAAGATTGCCGCTAACCGTTTCCATCTGTTCACCGCCGTATAATACTGTGATAATAAATAATCATCAGAGTAGCGGTCGAACCGCTTTTGCTCTGCTCAAACCGTAGCACAGGGAGGTGCCCCGGGAATGCTCGTTTATGTTCGCGGCGCCGGCGATATCGCCACGGGCGTCGCCGCTCGCTTGGTGCGCGCCGGCGCGTCGGTTGTCATGGCCGATATCGCGGTCCCCACGTGCATCCGTCGCACAATCAGTTTTTGCGAGGCCATTCGCTTGGGCGAGGTCGAGGTCGAGGGCATTCGCGCCCGCTTGGCGCAGACGCCGGCTGAGGCGCTCGAGATTACCCAAGCGGGGGATGTCGCCGTGGTGGTGGACCCCCAGGCCAAGATGCTCGGCGAGCTGAAACCCGCTGCCGTGGTCGACGCGATTCTGGCTAAGCGCAACCTGGGTACCACGCGTGGCATGGCGCCTGCCGTCATCGCCGTGGGGCCGGGCTTTACCGCGCCGGTTGACTGCGACGCCGTGGTCGAAACCATGCGCGGGCATTTTTTGGGCCGCGTCATTACCCAGGGTTCGCCCCAACCCAACACGGGCGTGCCGGGCATTATCGCTGGCTATGGCAGAGAGCGCGTTATCCACAGCCCCGCCGCCGGCGTGTTTCGGTCCGACCGCGCGATCGGCGACATCGTGAGCGCCGGAGACGTGATTGGCTACGCGGACGATACGCCCATGTGCACGCAGATCGATGGCTGCCTGCGCGGGCTTTTGGCGAACGGCGTGCAGGTGACTGAGGGCTTTAAATGCGCCGATGTCGATCCGCGTGGCGATGCCAGCTATATCAACTACATTTCGGACAAGGCGACGTCGGTCGGCGGCGGCGTGCTCGAGGCACTCGCTATGCTCACCGATATCTTTAGAGGATAGAAGGCGGCAATGGAAAAGCTCGATGTTGTGAATGCGGCGCTTGTCGCCCTGCGTGCTGGCGAGACGTGCGAGCTCGTGGTCGTAGCCGGCACGGCGGGGTCGTCGCCGCGCGGCGTGGGCGCCTGGATGGCCGTCTTTGCCGACGGTAGCCAGGCGGGCACCATCGGCGGCGGCAAGATCGAGCTCTTTGCGCTGGACGAGGCGCGAGAGCTGCTGGCCGCGGGGCAATCGCGTCTGGTCCGCTACACCATGGGCGGCGAGAACTCCGATACCGGCATGATCTGCGGCGGAGCCATCTGCCTGTGCTACCTACATCTGGATGCGACCCAGGCACCGTTGTTCCAGGAAATTGCCGACGTCTTGGTCTATCGGCGCATCGGCGACTTCGTCATCGACTTTGAACCGTTTATCGCGAGCGCGCTCGAGGGCGATGTGGCCGAGTACCATGGCGAGGCATCGCGCCATACCATTGCGGGCTGCCCCGGGCTTTCACTGGTGGAGGAGGGGAGTAACGTCACCTACACTAACGCCGCCTCCGAGATTCCCGCGGCGCACGTCGAGACGCTCTGCCCCGAGGGCCTGACCTACATCTTTGGCTGCGGACACGTGGGCGCCGCGACGGCGCGCGTGCTCACGGCGGCGGGCTTTGCCGTCGTGGCCTGCGATGACCGCCCCGGCACGTTGACGCCCGAATGGGTGCCCGGTGTCTACGATCGTCGCCTGGTCGATTACAAGAACCTGAGCGAGCTGTGTCCCATCGGTCCGCGCGACTTGGTGGTCGTCGCCACGGCGGGTCACAAGTCCGATATCGACGTGGTGATTCAGGCCATGCGTGCCAAGCCTGCCTACCTGGGCTGTCTGGGTTCGCGCCGCAAGACGGCCTTTGTGCGCGCCCGCCTGGAGCAGGAAGGCTTTACGCAGGACCAGATCGACGAGCTGCACCTTCCGATCGGCGTTGCCATCGAGGCCGAGGACCCCGAGGAGATCGCCATCTCCATCGCCGCCGAGATGATCCACCTGCGCCGCACCAAACTCGTCCCCCGCAAGCGCTAATCGCATCCCCACCAATAAGTTGCGGTGAAATACGGATTGTTTAAGCCTGTTAGGCCGCCAAACAGTCCCTATTTCACCGCAACTGCTTTTTGGGATCCATTTGTGCGGGGGAGTTGTGGAGTTGTGCAGGCAGACGAGGTTTTTCTGGAAATACGCTCCCGATGCGCGTATAGTACCGATTGTTTTGTCGGCTCCTGCTGCGTCGAGTCCAAACCGCAAAATGCCATGAGCGGCGCGGATGCAGCCAGGAGGCACGAGGACAACCCATCGTGGCCACGCCCCGTGCTTAAAACCCCAAGAAGGAGTGAACAATGGCAGAAGAGAAGTATGTGCCGCGTCTGAAGACCAAGTACAACAACGAGGTCAAGCAGCAGCTTCAGGACAAGTTCCAGTACGAGAACGTCATGATGATCCCCAAGTTTGAGAAGATCGTCGTGAACATGGGTGTCGGCGAGGCCGCTACCGATTCCAAGGCCATCGACGGTGCCGTGCGCGACCTGCGCGCCATCACCGGCCAGCAGCCGATGATCACCCGTGCCCGCAAGTCCATCGCTACCTTCCGCCTGCGCGCTGGTATGCCGATCGGCTGCAAGGTTACCCTGCGTGGCGACCGTATGTGGGAGTTCTTCGATCGTCTGACCTCCGTCGCGATCCCCCGTATCCGCGACTTCCGCGGCATCTCCGCCAAGAGCTTCGACGGCCGTGGTAACTTCTCCATGGGCGTCACCGAGCAGCTCATCTTCCCCGAGATCGACTTCGACTCCGTCGATCACCAGCGTGGTATGGACATCACTTTCGTGACCACCGCCAACACCGATGAGGAGGCCAAGGCCCTTCTGGACGCCTTCGGTTTCCCGTTCAAGAAATAGGTTCACCTGCCCTATAAGCGCCGTTCCCACAAGGGGGCGGCGCTTGGGGCGAACAATACTCTATGTGAGGAGGATATAAGTGGCTAAGACATCGATGATCGTCAAGTGCAATCGCAAGCAGAAGTTCTCTACTCGTGAGTACACGCGCTGCCAGCGCTGCGGCCGTCCGCACTCTGTGTACCGCAAGTTCGGCCTGTGCCGTGTCTGCTTCCGCGAGCTTGCACTCAAGGGCGAGCTTCCCGGCGTTAAGAAGGCCAGCTGGTAAGTCACTACCAGCGTTTCAAGCATCAGTTTGGAACAGGGAAAACGCGCTAAAAAGGCTTTGCCGTTAAGGGCGGCGAAGAACCAAGAGCACGTGTTCATCAAGAACGAAGGAGAATCTGTATGAACCTTACAGACCCGATCGCAGATATGCTTACGCGCATCCGTAACGCTAACTCTGTGAACAAGGCCACGGTCTCCATGCCGAGCAGCAAGAAGCTCGTCGAGATCGCTCGTGTTCTGCACGAGGAGGGCTACATCGAGGGCTACGATGTCGAGGACACCGTTCCCCAGAAGACTCTGCACATCACGCTTAAGTATGGTCCCAAGAAGGCTAAGGTCATCAACGGCATCCGCCGCATTTCCAAGCCGGGCCTGCGTAAGTACACCGGCGTTGCCGACATGCCCCGCGTCCGCGGTGGCCTTGGTACCGCCATTATTTCCACCAGCCATGGCGTCATGACCGACCGCGATGCTCGCAAGCACAACGTCGGCGGCGAGATCATCGCTTACGTCTGGTAATTCGCTCGGTAGGTAGAAGGAAAGGAGATCACCGTGTCTCGTATCGGTAATAAGCCTGTCCAGATTCCCGCCGGAGTCGAAGTGGCAGTCAACGGCAACAACGTTGTCGTCAAGGGCCCCAAGGGCCAGCTCGAGCTCGATGTCTTTGAGAAGCTCGCTATCAACGTCGAGGACAACGTCCTCACCGTTTCCCGTCCCGACGACGAGCGTGAGACCCGTGCCCGCCACGGCCTCACCCGTGCCCTCATCCACAACATGGTTGTTGGCGTTTCCGAGGGCTTCGAGAAGAAGCTCGAGCTCGCCGGCGTCGGTTACCGCGTGCAGCAGAAGGGCAAGACCCTCGAGTTCTCCCTGGGCTTCTCGCACCCCGTGATCGTCGAGGCTCCCGAGGGCATCACCTTCGAGGTTCCCGACAACACCCACGTGAACGTCAAGGGTATCAACAAGCAGCAGGTCGGTCAGATCGCCGCTGAGATCCGCGGCCATCGTCCTCCCGAGCCTTACAAGGGCAAGGGTATCCACTACGTTGGCGAGCACATCCGCCGCA
>USOF01000120.1 GCA_900556285.1 uncultured Collinsella sp.
ATCTACACGCGTAAGATCGTCGGCAGCGTCAGATGTGTATAAGAGACAGTTTTATTATTTTTCTCTTTGCAAAAAGAATCCCGTGCGTATACTAAGGCTCAAACGAAACCGATTTCGTTAAGCGTGGGCAATAGGATGCTAAGACGCACCCTACCATCTTGGCATCTTATTGCCCACGCGTTGTCATTTGCTTTCCTCCCGTCTCGTTGGCCCTTCAGTCCCATTCCGGCACAGCGAGACACTTCCTAGACGACTGACCGTGGGGCCGGCTTTTCTGCTTTTACAGCAGTGCCTCCGATAACCCTCTTTTGCCGGCCCAGGTCAGCCTTTTTATTCACAACCGAAAGGACGGGTAGCAACATGCGACCGCTCATCATCATGAATGGCGAGAAGATCGATTGGTGCCACACCGTCATCAGGATGCTGATGTATTTGGCAGGTGTCGCGACGCTTGCCCTCGGCATGAGCATCCAGACCGCATCGGGCCTGGGCGTTGCCGCGCTTACCTGTTTTGCCACGACGTTGTCCATGTTGACCGGCAAGACGCTTGGCTTTTGGATCACCGCGACCTACGTCGCCTACATCGCCGCACAGGCAGCCATCCTGCGCCGCGAGTTTCAGCCGCGCATTTTGCTCGAGCTCTTTTTCTCAACGCTGATCGGCGGCTTTACCGACTTCTTTATGAACGTTAACCCACTGCACCCCACCGCTCTGCCGGCACAAGTCGTGACCATGCTGCTCTCGCTTGCCATCACCGCGTTTGGCGTAAGCCTCGTCGTTAACATGGGCGTCGTTCCCAACGCACCCGACGGCTTGGTGCAGGTCATTGCCGAAAAGCTCAAATGCCGCTTTGGCGATGTGAAGGTCGTATTCGATTGCTCGCACGTCGCCGCCTCGCTCGCGCTGTCGCTGGTCTTTATGCACAACCTGGGCGGCTTTGGCGTCACGACCGCCATCTCGGCACTGTTCCTGGGCCATGTCATCAACGTCGCCAATAAGCTCTTCGCCCAGCGCTTTATCCGCGTGGCCTTTGGAAAATAGCGCCACCGCAAGAACTCGCGAGCAGCGCTATACGTTGCTATATCTCACTATACTTTGCTATATCTTGCTATACGTTGCTATACTTTGCTATATCTTGCTATATCTTGAGCAAAGGTGGCTCGCATGCAAACAAACCCTTTTAAGCCCACAGCAGGCAAAACACCTCCCACGATTATCGGCCGCGAAGATGTCCTCGAGGAATTCAATGAAGGCCTCGTCAACGGGCCTGGCGCCCCGGGACGCCTTATGCGCATAGCCGGCGTCCGCGGAACGGGCAAGACGGTCCTCCTTGACGAGTGCTCACGTTTGGCGCAAAGCCGTGGCTGGACGGTCATAAAAGAGGTCGCAACCGAGGGACTTTGCCAGCGCATTCTCGAACAGCTGCAGCCCAAATTCCAGGCCAAACACGCCAGATTTGAGCCAAGCGTAGCTGGCATATCCATCGGCAGCATAGACATTGAGCGAATCGGCCCATCGCTGCGTGACGCCATGAGGCAGGCAATATCAAAGAACGGCAATGGTCTGCTCATCACCCTCGATGAGGTCCAAGACGCAGAGCTCGATGAGGTCCGAACGCTCTCCATTGCGATTCAGCAGGTTATCGGCGAAGACCTTGATATCGCCTTTGTTTTTGCTGGGCCGCCTTCGATGATTGAAAGCATCATCAACGGAAAGACACTTACGTTTTTGCGCCGTGCCCTCCCCTTTGATCTGAAGGCTGTGGCAGTAACCGAAGTGTCGTACTCCCTCGAGGAAACCATTGAAGCGTCTGGCATGGAGTTGCAGCCAGGTATTGCCGGCCAACTTGCCGAGGCAACGCAAGGCTATCCTTTCATGATCCAACTCGTTGGATACTACGCATGGCAACTTGCACGACGCGCCCATACAACTGTAATTGGAGAGGAAGAGGCAAAGCGAGGCATCGCAACAGCACGCGAACGCTTCTGCGCAATGGTGATTGAGCCCGCGCTGCAGCGCATTCCGCCCACGTGCATCGCTTATCTGCTGAGCATGGCGTCCTTAGGGCAGACGAGCTCGACCAGCATGGTTGCCGATGACTTAAACAAGACACCTCAACAGGTAAGTTCCATCCGCAGTCGTCTGCTGAGAGAGTCGATCATTGAGGCGCCCTCGTACGGCAAGGTCTCATTTGCCATCCCCTACATGCGCGACTACCTCAACGAACACAAAGCCGAACTGGAAGCTGAACTGTAGAGGCGCCAATATCCCAGAGGACAGCAGGCCCCAAGCCGGTGTAGGCTTGGGGCCTGTTTTGTAGCTTTGCTCTTTTGAGCTATGCGCGCTCGTATTTCGTGGCGCGTCCTGTCCCCCGCCTTACGATCGAGTTTCGGTTGAGCAAAGATTCAAGCGCCGTCAACGTGCGCGTGCGGCTCAATCCTGTCTGTTGCTCAATCTCACCCCGCGACAGTATTCGTCCGCCTGACAAAACCTTGAGAACCTGGACCTCTTCCTCAGACCCTTCAAAGGCATCGATAACGGGCAACGTGACGGCCACCATGCCGCCGCGAACATCAAATACCGGCTGGCTCAAAGAATCTCGATACGCTCGCCTGATTCGCGCGATTCCCGTACCGAACTTCTCGATGTAATCCAGCTTTAAAAAGACCTCGGCGACAATTGGGTTTCTGAGCACGGATATCTGCCCATACAGGTATTGTTCCGTCGTCAAACCGGCGGGTAGCGATCCGGGGGAAGTCACAACGACGCGATCATCGTACAAAGCGATTTGAACATTCGCCCGAACGTCCCATGTCCGATGCACCAAAGCGTTTGCGACAGCTTCGCGGAACGCCTCAAGAGGAATTCGATCGGTTTGGACGCGTTCCATCCCCTCGATACGCTCATAACGGTAGTAGCGTGCAAACATAGCAACCGCCCTGTCCACCTGCTCAATTGCAGATAGACCTGTCGCCGTCTCACGATCTAAGAGAACGTCCTCGGTCTCACCAAACCGCACACAGTCGATGCCCGGAAAATCGTTTTTATCCGCCAATATCGCCGCGGCATTGGTATAGCCGTCCTTGCCGAGCAAGCGGAGCGTACGCATGATATCCGGCGTTAGCTCGGAAATGCCGAGGTGTTCAACACACTTATGCTCAAGCGTGTGAAAACTCAAGTCCTGGCGAGCCGACGCGAGCGCGTCGAACGTTACGTTGCTGCCTTCGAGCGTCAGCCTGCCATACTCAAACCGGTCGACCTCCACCGTCGCCGAATCGTTTCGTCTGTAGGCCTTTCCCTTGCTTCGATAGGGTTTGTCCTGGCCCTCATAAACCGTAAGGATTACGGTCCCGTGTTTCTCATCGGGCTCAAGCGAGTAACGGGGCGCGGGATCCAAGCTGTCATTAATCATATTTTCGATGCGCAGACATTCAGCAACCGGATCTGCAAGACCGACGGCAATACCCTCGTCATTAACGCCAAACTCAATCTTGCCCGTCCCGTAGTTTGCATAGGCGCTCACCGTTTTAAGAAACGTCGGCGTAACGCTTTCCTTGTATTCGACTGTAGGGCCCTCTCTAACAACCATATGCATAACCCCTTCGTTTCGTACTTTTCACGACCGTATTATAAGACGAAAAGCGTTTGCGTACGGATTTTATCCAGACGCAAACGATTTTCGTCTTGATTTACGTCCGGAATTAAGACGCAAATTGCACTTTCGTACGGCTAAATGCCAGACGCAAATCGTTTTCGTCCGTCAATACGTCCGCAATCCAGACGAAAAAGCCCCGAGCTCGTATGAACTCGGGGCTCTTTGTGCCGCGCATCTATGAGAGGAGAAATTCGATGCGTACGGGCGCTACTCCATGTAGTCACCCTGAATGGCGGCAACCTCGTCGTTCCCCGCCTGATGGGCGTGCTCAAGGCATCCGTTCCCCTCTTTATCGACGTAACGGGCAAAAAGCTCGTCGAGGAGACCATCCGCACGCACCGCGGCGTGGCCGACGCCATCGAGGCGCGCAACCCCACCGCCGCGCACGACGCCATGTATCTGCACCTGGTCTACAACCGCAACATGATCGCGGAAGGCGCGATGGCGAAAAGCGAGTAAGGGCATCGCGACAACCGATTTCAACCGTTCACCTTTTAAAAGTGAACGTTCACCTATTTTTAGGAGAATAGGGGCGTCAATTCCTCCGCTTCTCCTATACTGGGCTTGTATTAAAAGCAAGACTTATATAGATGAACGTTTCTTTTGAAAGGATCGCTATGTCTGATCTTATGGACAGCTTCCGCCTGGATGGCAAGGTCGCACTCGTGACCGGCGCCACCTACGGCATTGGCATGGCCATTGCCGAGGCGCTCGGCGAGGCCGGCGCCAAGATCGCCTTTAACGCCCGCCACGCCGACAAGGTCGCCGAGGCCGAGAAGCACTACCGCGAGCTGGGCTTTGAGGCTCACGGCTACGTGGCCGATGTCACTGACGAGGCCGTCGTCGCCGAGCTCGTCGCCAAGATCGAGGCCGATTTTGGCACCACGCCCGACATCCTAGTCAACAATGCAGGTGTTATCCAGCGTACCCCGATGCTCGACATGAGCGCCGAGGACTTCCGCCGCGTCGTCGATATCGACCTCAACGCACCGTTTATCGTGTCAAAGGCCTGCCTGCCTGGCATGATCGCCAAGGGCCACGGCAAGATCATCAACATCTGCTCGATGATGAGCGAGCTGGGTCGCGAGACCATCGCCGGCTATGCCGCCGCTAAGGGCGGACTCAAGATGCTCACCAAGAACATCTGCTCGGAGTTTGGCGAGGCCAATATCCAGTGCAACGGCATTGGGCCCGGCTACATCGCCACGCCGCAAACCGCACCGCTGAGCGACACGCAGCCCGACGGCAGCCGCCACC
>USOF01000121.1 GCA_900556285.1 uncultured Collinsella sp.
GCTCAGGAGTCTCGTGGGCTCGGAGATGTGTATAAGAGACAGGCGCTGGATCGTGGAGATCTGAAGCTGGAAGATTATGAGTTATCGCAGTGGCGCTTGATGCATATTGGCGCTCAGCCGGTGCCGCCTTCTTTGATCAAACGTTGGAAAGAATATTTTCCGAATCATGCATATGATACCAATTACGGCTTGTCTGAGTCGACAGGACCGGGTTGTGTGCATCTTGGTGTTGAAAATATACATAAAGTCGGTGCAATCGGTGTGCCGGGATATCGATGGCAGTGCAAAATTGTTGATGAGCAGGGCGTAGAAGTGAAGCAGGGAGAAGTCGGAGAACTATGTGTAAAGGGTCCGGGTGTCATGACCTGTTATTATCACAATGAGAAAGCAACTGCAGAAACCTTAAAAGATGGCTGGTTGTATACCGGAGACATGGCCATGCAGGATGCCGACGGAAACCTCACGGGTTATGCGGTCGATGCCGCTCGTGCCCTCGCATGCCGCATGGGTCTCAAGGTTGCCTTTGTCGATGCGTCCTCGGCCGATTCCGCGCTCAGCGATAAAAAGGCCGATATCTTTATTGGCGACGTCAGGTCTACGGACGGCGATATCAGCTCGCTTGGCACCTGTCTGTACGACGCCCCCGCCGTATTCGGCAAGAGCAGCGACGGCGAGTCGCTGAGCGTTTCCACCGAAACGCTTAACACCGCTACCCTGGGCGTTCAGACCTCTTCGGCCTCGCAGGAAGCGCTCGCCAAGCAGAGCATCACGGCCAACCAAAAGACCTTCTCCAACATCAACGAGTGCTTTGAGGCGCTCGAGTCCGGCGAGATCGACTACGTGATTTGCGATTCCACGGCCGGCGGCTACCTTGCGCGCCTGATGAGCCAGATCTCTTACGTCGGCGCGCTCGAGACACCCTCGACGCTTGACGTCGCGGGCCTCGCGGCCAACGATGAGCTATGCCGTGCCGTGAGTGATGCCCTCGACGGTATCACGGTCGATGGCACGCTCGAGGCGGTCCACTCCGTCTGGTACGGCACGATGCCCTATGATCTCACCACCAAGACGGTCTCGGGCGCCGACGTGCAGTCGTCCGACGCCGGATCCAGCGAGTCTGCATCCTCCGATTCGAGCAGCGAGGGTGCAACCTCCGAGGATAAGTCGTCCGGCCAGGAGGGCACTATCACCGACGACGACATTAACAAACTCAATAGCTAGTTATTGCTAGGGGTGGTGTCTCCTATGCGCTAGGAGAGACGCCTCTTCACGGTTTCAACACGCATTGCCGGGCTTTCCCAACAGGGGAGCCCGGCTTTTTCGTTTCCATAAAACCAGCAGGTCAAAGACGTTTTTTAGGTGCAAAACTTAAGTCGCCGTCGCCCTCCCATAGCGCACTTTGCCACAGAAAAGTGCGAGACTTCGGTATGCGGTATCAAGCAATCGTTATTCGGGTCTTTGGGAATCCGCGTGATTAAATGCACGGCAATGGGTACATAGCCAGTACAGTAAGTCCCCGAGGCAGATTGGAGCCACGTATGGATATCAAGGTTTCTGGACGCAAGACGACGGTAACCGATGCTCTGCGTGCGCATGTGGATGAGAAGATCGGCGAGGCGCTCAAGGTTTTCGATATCGAGCCCATGACGGTCGACGTCGTACTTCGCTATGAGAAGAACCCCTCGAACCCCAACCCGGCAATCGTCGAGGTCACGGTTCGTGCCCGCGGCTCTGTGATCCGCGTTGCCGAGCACGGCGCAGATATGTATGCCGCCATCGATCTCTCCGCCGATAAGGTCACCCGCCAGCTGCGCAAGTTCAAGACCAAGGTCGTGGACAACCGCCAGGGCGGTGCCAGCGCAGCGGATGTCGCACCGGTCGAGCGCGTCGAGGATCTGGCCGACCTGCTGCTGCCCGAGGAGGAGGACGACCTGCTCGTCCGTGAGAAGGTCATTGATGTCACCCCGATGACTGAGGAGCAGGCGCTGGTGCAGACCGATCTGCTCGGCCACGACTTCTACGTGTTCGAGAACGCGACGACTGGCCTCATCAATGTGGTGTATCACCGTAAGAATGGTGGATATGGCATCATCAAGCCCCGTATCGAAACGCTTGACGAGTAAAATACGTTAACTTGCATGAGTTAACGGCTGGCGGCCATCCCATGCGGATGGCCGCCTTTTTTACGTAAGGAGTCGCTTTGATGGACAAGGCTGCATCTACCGGCCATTCTGACCGCTGCCGCATCGTCGTCGATACCTGCTGCGACTTTAGCCCCGAGGTCGCCGCGAACCTCGATGTCGATATCTTGGGCTTCCCCTTTATCATCGATGGCGAGGAGCGCACGGACGATATCTGGTCGAGCATGAGCCCCAAGGAGTTCTACGACCGCATGCGCGCCGGCGCTCGCGTGTCTACCTCCGCCGTGTCGCTCGGTCGCTATATCGAGTTCTTTACCGAGTGCGCCAAAGAGGGCACGCCCACGGTCTACCTGTGCTTTACCTCGGCGCTGTCGTCGAGCTACAACTCCGCGTGCCAGGCGGCAGATGCCGTGCGCGCCGAGTATCCCAACTTTGAGCTCTACGTGGACTACAATGCTCTGCCTTGCGCGACCGGCGCGCTCTTGGCGCTCGAGGCTGTGCGCCAGCGGTCGGCGGGGCTGACCGCCAAGCAGCTGGTCGACTGGGCAAACGAGGCAAAGACCTACGTCCACGGCTACTTTACGCTCGAGAGCTTCGACGCACTGGCTGCCGGCGGCCGCATTCCGCCCGCGGCGGCGCAGCTCACGGCAAAGCTCGATGTCAAGCCCGAGCTCTCCTACGACCTTGCCGGCTCGCTGTCGCTGATCGGCGTCAACCGAGGCCGCAAGAAGGCACTCAAGTCCATCCTCAAGTCGTTCCGCGAGAACTACGTGCCCGATCGCACCATGCCCATCGCCATCATGACGGCCGATGCCGAGAAGGACGGCGACTGGCTCGAAGCCGCCATCCGCAAGGAGGAAGGCTGCGCCGACGTCACGATTATTCGCAGCTCCGTGGGTCCCACCATTGGCTCGCACGTGGGCCCCGGCATGGTGGCTTGCGCGTTTTGGGGCAAGAACCGCGCCGAGAAAGCCTCGCTTTCCGACCGCATCGCGCGCCGTGTGCGTGGCGAGTAGGTAGGCGCCACGATCACAGGCGTCCCGCAGCCCAAGCGCTGGCACCGAGTATTCAACCTGGTAACAACACCCAACCCAAAAGGAAAGGTTTCATGGCAAACAAGCTCTCCGTCGCATTTATCGGCACCGGAATCATGGGTGCCCCCATCGCCGGCCACATCCTGGACGCCGGCTACCCCGTCACGGTCAACAACCGCACCAAGTCCAAGGCCGCCGCGCTTATCGAGCGCGGCACCGTTTGGGCCGATACGCCGGCCGAGGCCGTGGCGAACGCCGATGTCGTCTTTACCATGGTGGGTTATCCCTCCGAGGTCGAGGAGCTCTACCTGGCGGGCGACGGCCTGCTCGCGTGCACTAAGCCCGGCGCGGTCTTGATCGATCTCACCACGAGCTCGCCCGAGCTCGCCCGTGACATTGCCGAGGCCGCCCAGGTCTCCGGTCGCATGGCGTTTGACTGCCCCGTCACCGGCGGCGAGTCGGGTGCTATCGCCGGTACGCTCACGGCTATCGTGGGCGCTACCGAGAACGACATCGCGCCGGTCCGCGACATCCTTGCCACCTTTGCGGCCAACATCTGCTGCTTCGACGGCGCCGGCAAGGGCCAGGCTGCCAAGCTCGCCAATCAGGTGTCGCTGGGCGCCTGCATGGTCGGCATGGCGGACGCCATGGCATTTGCCGAGCTGAGCGGCCTTGACCTGGAGAAGACCCGCCAGATGATCCTGGGCGGTACCGGCAAGTCCGGCGCCATGGAGAGCCTGGCGCCCAAGGCGCTCGACGGCGACTACAAGCCCGGCTTTATGGTCGAGCACTTCATTAAGGACCTGCGTCTGGCACTCGCCTACGCCGATGACCGCGAGCTCGCGCTGCCCGGCGCCGACGTCGCCTTTACGCTCTACGACATGCTCGACGCCATCGGTGGCGCCAAGCTGGGCACCCAGGCCATCACGGTCCTCTATAAGGAGGAGGCCGACGCCATCGCCGCCGGTCTGGACTGGTCGCAGTATCGTCCCGAGGAGCATGGCGCTCACGAGGAAGGCTGCGGTTGCGGCGAGCATGGCGACGACCACGAGTGCGGTTGTGGCCACCACCATGGCGAGGACCACGAGTGCTGCGGCGGCCACGGCCATGATGACGGCCACGAGTGCTGCTGCGGCCATCATCACGAGGAGTAGCGCCCATGAGCTGGACGTTCGTGGTGCTCGCGCTGGTGCTCTTTATCTTTGCGATTTACATCGGCTTTTTGTGCGGCCAGTGGGCGTGCGAAAAGCGCGTCATCACCAAGCGCGACTACTGGATTGCCAACTTTGCGGGAGCTGCGGCAGTCGTTCTGCTGACCTGGGTGTTCTCGCTGTTCCCGCTGGTGCAGTTTGCGCCGATCGGCTGGCTCGGCGGCTTTATCGCCGGCCTTAAGATGAGCTTTGGCGAGTCCGTCGGTCCGTGGCGCAAGCACGACGAGGTCTTTAACGTCAACAAGGCTCATCGCGCCGCCGCCGACGCGGGCGACGCTGAGGAACGCCGCCGTGCGCGTCGCAATGGCGCGGCCGACCGACAGCTCATCTCGGTCACCGATGACAGCAAGGGTGCTGGCAAGCACGCTAAGAAATAGTAAGAAGAGGTAACTATGGCAGAAAACAAAGACCTGTCTCTTATACACATCTCCGAGCCCACGAGACTCCTGAGCATCTC
>USOF01000122.1 GCA_900556285.1 uncultured Collinsella sp.
GTGGTGTTTAGCGACAAGCGCGAGACGCATATCGTGGCGCCGCTCAACCCGAGCCTGCATCTGTCCGGCGAGAGCACCGTGCACGCCACGCCCGTCGAGGTCAAATATATTAAATCTCCGTTCCTATACCAGATCGTGCGCCGTGGAGGCGGCGAGCAACCGCGCCAGGTGGCAGCCGCCGTCGAGGGTTCCTACCGAGAAGAAAAGCCCAAACGCAAGGGCTTGCTCGCTGCGATCTTTGGGAAGTAGGGAAGCGCAGCACGGGACGGCTCGCAGGCATGCGGGCTGCCATCCGGTAGTTTGGCAGGGGGTAGATGTAAATAAACGGTGGAGCGGCTGCAAAAGAGCCGCCTCGCTGGGCAAAATCAGGTTGTGCCGCGGAACCCGCTCCTCAGCTAGTCACACTTCGGAAGCGCGGGCAACGCAGGTATTATCGTCTAAAGGGCCGGCTGCAACCGGCCCTTTTCTGTGGCAGCCAATGGACCCACATCAGACGAAGGTCGCGTCTTTGCCTGTCAGGTCACGCTCGCCAGCCACGGCTAGAATGTCGTTGCCGGCGTCCATGACCGGTATTGTTTCGTAGCGTGCGTCGCAACCGCGAGTGCGCCTGCGACGGCTGCGGTGGCTCCGGTCGCAACGTGCTGCTACCCTTGCGTTTCGCCATTGGTCGCTTCGTTGATGGCGCGGTACTCGGCACTCAGCTCGCGCGCCAGCTCTTCCTTGCTTGGAAGATACGGCAGGTATTTGGCGGCAAACACTTGGTCGTTGTCTTCGGGCAGCGTGTACTCGACGATCGAATCGCTTTTGTCCGCGCAGAGCACGATGCCTATGGGCGGATTGTCGCCTTCGTTCATGAGCTCGCGCGTGTAGTAGTTCACATACATTTGCATCTGGCCCAGGTCCTGATGCGTAAGATCGTCCGTCTTAAGGTCGATGAGCACGAAGCAGCGCATCAGATAGTTGTAAAAAACAAGGTCAATATAGAAATGGCGCCCATCAAAGGTGATGCGCTTTTGGCGCGCCTCGAAAGCGAAGCCACGGCCAAGCTCCAGCAGGAACTTCTGAAGATGCGTGATGAGCGCCTGCTCTAGATCGCTCTCGCGAAACGCAGCATCGTCCGAGAAACCTAAAAACTCCAGTACATATGGGTCGCGGATGATATCCTCGGGGCGATGGGTCGGGGCGCTCTTTTGGATTTCCTGGGTGACGGCCTCTTTGTCTTTGCTGGCAAGTAGGCGCTCGCGGAACATGGTGTTGATCTGGCGTTCGAGCTGACGCGTGCTCCAGCGAGAATCGGCACATTCGTTCATGTACCATGTTCGAGCATCAGGGTCGGTTATACGCGATAACCTGCGGTAATGTGTCCAATTCAATTCGGAACGCAGCGCGTTCCGGATTGGGAACGCAAGATAAAACTGACGCATGTATCTTAAGCTTCTGGCGTTGAAGCCTCTGCCAAAATCCTTAGTCAATCTAACGGCAAGTTCGTCGATCAGTGCATCGCCATACTTGGCGCGCTCCTCTCCGCCCTGTTCATCAACAATACTCTTGCCGATCTCCCAATATGCCTCAACCATCGCAAAGTTAACAGCGGTATAGGCCTTGTCGCGAGCGGCGTTGAGAATCGAGGAGACCTGCTTGTAAAAACCTTCGGGCACGATTGCCGATTCTCCACGGTTTACCAGTTCGCCCATCACTGTCGCCCCGCTTTCCTCTTGTGGAATGCATCTTTATCGAATTTAGTTTAAAGCCTCGCGCGGACACGAATTGCTGTGCTGTCTGACATCATCGCATGGGGCCTTGCGGTGACTAAAATGTGGCCATAGAGACAGTTTTAGCGAACCCCACGGGAGTGACGTGTATGGACAACAACACGCTGCTATTCCAGGACAAAGGTTCGGGTAGGTATAAAGACGTCAAGATCTACCCTAACCGCATTGAGGTACTCAAGAAGGGCACTTTTGGCGGCAAGCACACCGAGATTGTTTATCTTAAGGACATTACGGGCGTCAATAGAATCAAAGGCCGCGATGTTTTTCTGCGCAATCGTCTGTTGACCGCTTGCGTCTTTAGCCTGAACAGCCGTGCGAAGGCCCAGGAGTTTGTTAACGCGCTGAACATGGTGATGTAGCCGATAGCGGCGTTCGGGCCAAGGTAAAAATCGGGGGCACAGAACGGTGTTCTGCGCTCCCGATTGAGTCGATGTGTCTAAAAGGCCGGCTTGCCTATTCGACAACGTCCTCGTTGTTTTCACCGTCACTGGCAAGCATCGCCGCGCCGGCGACCGTTGTCGCCACGGCGGCGGCAGCGAGCCCGGCGGCAACGCCAGAGCTGTCGCCCGTGTCGGCGAGCTTTCCGCCCGAGCCCTTGCCCTTGTTGCCCTTACCGTTCTTATCAGCGCTGCCTGCGTTGGAACCCGTGCCGCTGCCGGTGCCGGCGCCGGCAGCACTGTCCGAGGCCGCTACGGTAAAGCTTGCGGCTCCGTCGCTGGCGAGCGTGTAGTTCTGCGCCGCGTTGCCCAAGAGACCGTTCACGCGCACCCAGTACGTTCCTGCGGCAAATGTTTCGCCCTCGGCCATTGCTGTGCCCGGAGCGCCGTTCGCGTCGTGCACAAACTCGAGCTGGGCCGTGCAGGCATCGGTTTCGAGCTTGCCCTCGAGTGATGCCGCAATCTTGGCGCGCACGTCTTCGCCGGCCTTAAGGCCTTCGAGTCCCTCAAAATGGGGCGTCAGCGCGCGTGGATCGATATCGATGGGCACAGAGCCCTGCAGCCCCGTAACGGTCTCGTTGCCCAGGGCGTCGACATCCACGTATTCAATGGCAAACGCATGGCCCGAAGCTGTCGCGTTGAGCGCGTTGCTGCTGTCGGCAAGGCGGAAATGACCCTCGCCAACGGTCTTGCCGTCCTGGAATGAGGCATCGCTCAGCGAGTCGCCGTACGTCATGCACATGCGGGTCGGGAGATAGTACGGGAGATAGTACGAAGCCGTCTGCTTGTGCTCCGTATCGTAATTGCGCTGGTAGATGCTCCGGGCCAGCGCCGCATCAACAAAGTCGGATGCGATGATGCCAATGTGCTTGAGGTAATCTGACTTTGTATCCTCGATGCCGCTGGGATTGATGTACGGGCTCTTATACAGATGCTCGTTGACTACTCGTGCCGAGGTAAAAGGATTGCCTCCGTGCGACAAGCCCGTGCAGCTGGTGTAGTTGATAGACCAGCAACGCTCCAGGACTTTCTCCTTGGCCCCGTTATCGTCCTCGACATCTACCTCGTTGCGCGTGCGCCCGGTCGTTTCCTTCAGCGCATTATCGACCCAGCTGAGCTTGTCGGTTCCCGTGAGTTTGTACTTGTCCTGGGCGTATACCTTGGTGCAATAGGGCTCTTTGTCGCCTGTTCCCCCGCGGCTTCAAAGCCCCGCGCGTCTTGGACGAGGCACATGGAACTGCTGTCGGTGTGCGCTGCGATTTTGTTATCCCATTCGGTGAGGTCGAGTCCCCACGTGTGGCCGCTTACGCTGTCGCCGTCGAGTCCAAATCGACGTAGCAGGACGATCTTTCCGCGCACCTCGCCCAGTGTGGGAACGCGGCTCGACGTATAGAACAGTTTGGGGTTGTCGTCCAAAACCTTGGCGAAAGCCGTCGTAACACTTTCGTCGGTAGCCTCGTCGTTGCCTCGTGATACAAGCATGATGAGCGCTTCTGTCGGGTTTTCGTTCAAAAACGTTTTGAAGTAGCCTATGACATCGGAAAGATGCAAAAAGTACGCGTCTTTTTTGAGCAGGTAGTACATCCCATGGTCGATGCCAGGGTTGTCGCCCTTTCCGAGACGGATATCAAAATAGCGAATGCCTTCGAGCAGCTGCGTGGGAATGTAATCCTGCTGGCATTTTACTTGCGAGGATTGGGGCTCAGTGTCGTTGTCCACGCTGCAGGTGCCCGAATCGTGCGTGCCCGGGATGCTCAGCTCGTCGAGGAACTTGTTGTCGTCGACGTATTTCATCCAACATGGTCCGTCGACGTAGCTGCTGTACGTAATCCAGTCGAGGCTGCTAACCGTGGCATCGTTCTTTTTCATGTCGTAACCGATAAGTTCGAGCTCCCACGGAATGCTCTTACTCTTACTCTTATGGCAGATCTTATTGTTGTCCTGGTCTTCGCCGTTCGATTCTATTGCCAGGTACTTAATGTCTTTTTTCTCGGTTTCTTTCTCGACCGTGCGGTCTCGGATGATATAGGTTCCGTTTGATTGACGCTCGAACGCAAAAGAGCGACTGGGCTTGCCGTCATGCTCGCCACTCCATACGTGGATGACCTTTCCGTCTTTGTCCGAGTCGCCATCGACCGACCAAATGCTGTAGCCCGTCTTTTTATGCTCTTCGAAATTGAGCAAGGTGCGGATAGCATACCAGTTTGTATCGTCATTCTTGGTCGTTACGTTCTCAAGGATGAGCTTGCTGGACGTGCCGTCATTAAACAGATGGCAGACGTTGCCGATGACGTTGCCGTCTTCGTTAACGCTTGCGGTACGAAAATAGCCCGCGGGGCGAAGGCGAATGACGAAATTGTTGAGGCTGACCGACGCTGTGGCAGCGTCGTCTGCAAATGCCGCTCGTGGGCCAATGCCCAATGCCGCGGTTTCGGGCAGGCTTGCAAGTGGCGACAACGCCGCGAGTCCAAGGCCCAACGTAAATGCTCGGCGGCTGATGGCGTGGTGTTCGGTCATAACTTCTCCATTCGTAGAGTGCGGTTATGCGATAGTTTTGGTCACTATACTGCTCAGATGTTTAAAGATGCTGGTTTAATTGTCTGCGCGGCGCAATAAATCGGCGGGCGGACG
>USOF01000123.1 GCA_900556285.1 uncultured Collinsella sp.
ACCTTCATTACTCCAACGACGAATTCTAGGCGGTGTCCCCTCCCTTTCAAGAAAGAGAAGAGGCGGGGCATGCCCCGCCTCTTACACCACATCTCTGCGCGCTACCCGTATAGAAGCCGCAAAGAGGTCATTTGAGGCGGTTTTGGCTGCTACTAAAAATGTAACAGTACTCATATTTGACCTTTTTTGGCCACAGGGTCCGGAAGGGGCTGTCAATCGGGCCCCAAGAGAGCTAATTCGAGTGCCGTGGACGAAAAAACGGGGGCGCAGGTTGTCCTGCGTCCCCGTTCTCGGGCGTTATTCGTTCCCTGCAGCAGAATTTACGCCGCCTCGTCGAATTGCGAGTTATATAGGTCGGCGTAGAAGCCGCCCTGGGCGAGCAACTCGTCGTGCGTGCCCTTCTCGACGATATCGCCGTCGCGAATCACCAAGATCACGTCGGCGTTGCGGATCGTGGACAGGCGGTGCGCGATGACAAAGCTGGTGCGGCCCTGCATCAGCGCATCCATGGCGCGCTGAATGAGCTCCTCGGTACGGGTATCGACGTTGGAAGTCGCCTCGTCCAGAATCAGTGCCGGGCGGTCGGCCAAAATGGCACGGGCGATGGTCACGAGCTGGCGCTGACCCTGCGATAGGTTGGTGCCCTCCTCGTTGATCATAAAGTCGTAGCCACCGGCGAGCGTATGAATAAAGTGGTCGCAGCGTGCGGCGCGCGCAGCGGCCTCGACCTCGGCATCGCTCGCGTCGGGGCGTCCGTAGCGGATGTTCTCGCGGATGGTGCCGTTAAACAGCCAGGTGTCCTGCAGCACCATGGCAAACTCGCCGCGCAGTGCCGCGCGGTCCCAGTCGCGCACATCGACGCCCTCGACACGCAGCGAGCCGCCGTCCACGTCGTAGAAGCGCTGCAGCAGCTTAATGAGCGTGGTCTTGCCGGCGCCGGTGGGGCCGACGATGGCGATGGTCTGGCCGGGCTGCGCCTCGCAGCTAAAGTCGTGGATGATGGTCTTGTCGGGCGTGTAGCCAAACTTGACATGGTCAAACACCACGTGGCCGGGGCGCTTCTCGGGAATCTGCGCGTCGGCCTTCTGCTCCTCCTCGGGCGCGGCCAGGAACTCAAACACGCGCTCGGTGGCGGCGGCCATCGACTGCATCGTGTTGCTCACGTTGCCCAGCTGCTGCACGGGTTGCGTAAAGTTTCGAACGTACTGGATAAAGCTCTGGATGTCGCCGGGCGTGGCATTGCCGGTCAGCGCGAGCTGCGCGCCCACCACGACGACGCCCACGTAGCCCATGTTGCCCACCAAGCTCATAAGCGGCATCATCAGGCCCGACAGGAACTGCGAGCGCCAGCCACTAATAAAGAGACGGTCGTTTTGACGGTCGAACTCTTCAATCGAGGCCTCGGCGCGGTCGAACACCTGAATGACGTTCTGGCCGGCAAAGTCCTCCTCGATAATGCCGTTGACGGCGCCCAGAACCTGCTGTTGCTCGCGGAAGTACGGCTGCGAGAAGTGAATCATCACGGTCAGGATAATCGCGGCGGCCGGCAGCGTGAGCACGGTGACGCCGGTAAGCGGCAGGCTGATCGAAAGCATCATGACGAGCACGCCGATAATCTGCGTCACCGACGTGATGAGCTGTGTCACGCTCTGGTTGAGCGACTGACCCAGCGTATCGACGTCGTTGGTGATGCGGCTGAGCACGTCTCCCTTGCTGTGGCCGTTGAAGTAACTCATCGGCACGACGGCAATCTTAGCGGCGATTTCCTTGCGCATGCGGTAGCAGATCTTTTGCGTGACGCCGGTCATGAGCCAGCCCTGGACCAGGCTGCAGACAGAGCTCGCCAGATACAGGCAGAGCAAAAAGCCGAGCGTCTTGGCGATCCAGTCAAAGTCAACGTCGCCGGTGCCGTTGACCTTGGCGACCAGGCCTTCGAACAGCTTGGTCGTAACCTGGCCGAGCACCTTGGGTCCCACAATGTTAAAGATGACCGAGCACACGGCAAAGGCGACGGCGGCAAACACGGCAATCTTGTGCTGGCCGATATAGCCGAGCAGCTGCCTCATGGTGCCCTTAAAGTCCTTGGCCTTTTCGCCGCGACGCATGCCGCCTATGCGGCCCATGGGACCACGCTGGCGGGTGGGCTTGGGAATCTGAGTCTTGGTCTCGTCTGCCATTAGCGCTCGCCTCCTTCCATGACGGCTGCAATTTCTTCTTGGGTAAGCCCCAGCTCCTCGGCGGAAAGCTGCGACTGTGCGATCTCCAGGTACGCCGGGCAGCTGCGCAGCAGCTCCTCGTGCGTGCCGGTGCCCACTACGTGGCCGTCGTCGAGCACGATGATCTGGTCGGCGTGCATGATGGTCGCGATGCGCTGGGCCACGACCACGAGCGCGGCGTCGGTAACGTTTTTGGCCAGCTCCTCGCGTAGGCGCGCGTCGGTCTTGTAGTCAAGCGCGCTAAACGAGTCATCGAACACCACGACCTCGGGCTTTTTGGCCAACGCGCGGGCGATGGCCAGACGCTGGCGCTGACCGCCCGAAACATTGGAGCCGCCCTGGCTGATAGGGGAGTCGTACCCGTCCTCGCGCTCGGCGATAAAGTCCTCGGCCTGTGCGATGCGCGCGGCCTGGTGCATGTCATCGTCGCTTACCATGTCGCCGGCAAACTTGAGGTTGCTCTCGACGGTACCCGAGAATAGACGACCCTGCTGCGGAATATAACCGATGCGGCGGCGCAGCTCGGAAAGTGTCATGTCGCGCACATCGATGCCGTCGAGCGAAATGCTGCCGCCCGTGACGTCGTACAGGCGCGGAATCAGCTGCACGAGCGTGGACTTGCCCGAGCCCGTGGAGCCAATAATGCCGAGCATCTGACCGGCATGCGTGGTGAAGTTCACGCCGCTGATGACGTCGGCGCGGGCATCGGGATACTGGAAGCTCACGTCGCGGAAGGTGAGCTCGCCGCGCGGCGCGCTGGCCGCGGGCAGTTTGGGCGAGACGGGGTCGTTGATGCTGGTGGGGCAAGTGATGACCTCTTCCACGCGCTCGGCTGCGACCTCGGCACGGGGCAGGATAACCGAAACCATGGTGAGGATCATAAACGCCATGACGATCTGCATGGTGTAGGAGATAAACGCCATCATGTTGCCGACCTGCATCACGCCGTCGGACACGCCCTGCGCGCCAAACCAGACGATAAGCACGGTGATGCAGTTCATGACGAGCATCATGAGCGGCATCATAAAGCTCATGGCGCGGTTGGTGTAGAGCTGCGTGGTCATCAGGTCGAGCGAAGCCTTGTCAAAACGCTCGAGCTCATGTTCCTCGCGGTTGAACGAGCGGATGGGCATAAGGCCGTCGAGCAGCTCGCGGGCGGTAAGGTTCACGCGGTCCACAAAGCTCTGCATCTTTTTGAACTTGGGCATGGTGAGGCCCATAAGCACGCCGACGACGGCCGAGACCGCGATGATGGCCACGGCGATGGTCCACTCCAGGCCGGTGTGGTTGGCCAGGACACGCATGACAGCGACGATGCCCATGACGGGGGCCATCAGGCACATGCGGATAAACAGGGTTGCGGCCATCTGAATCTGCTGAATGTCGTTGGTGCAGCGGGTGATGAGCGAGGCTTGGCTAAACTTGCCCACCTCGGCCGGCGAGAAGTGCATAACCTTGTTGAAGGTCTCGCGGCGCAGGTCGCGGGCGATGGAGCAGGCGGTGCGCGAAGCCACGGCGCCGGTCAGGATGGTGGCGACCAGCGACACCAGACACAGACCAAACATCGTGGTCGCCATGCGGCCCAGGTAGGCGTTCTGCACGTCAGCGGGGTCGATGCCCTGTGCCTTGTACTCGTCCTGCACGTAGCTCACGGCGCGCTGGGTGACGATGGAGCCCGACATGGAGCCCATTTTGTCAGCCATATCGTTGGCGCCCTCGACGAGCTTGCCCTGATCGATAAGACCGCCTTCAACGCCTAGGCGCAGGCTCTTCATGGTGATCTTACCGCCATCGGCATCAATCTGCTTTTGCATGTTCTGCGCCGCTGCGGCCTTCTGCTGCATCTCGGCGAGCTGCTCGGGCGTCATCGCCGCCATCTGCTCGGGGGTGGGCATGGCCTGAGCGGCGCCGCCATTGCTTGCCTCGGTGGATGCGCCGGTCATGTCGCCCATGGAGTCAGCGTCGATGCCCTGGTTGAACGAAAGGACGACAGTTTCGGGCAGGCTCATGATGTCGGCAATCTTGCCGCCGTCGCCGCGCTCCTCCTCGGTGCCCTTGTACGTTCGAATGCCGTTATTGTCCGCCTTGCTAAACACGGCCTCCACAGCTTTGGCGCCCTTGGCGCTCATAAAGAGCTCGAGGTCGTCGAGCGATTCTGCGCGAATGGTATCGGGCACGGGCGAGGCGATACCGCCTTGCTGCACGCCCACGTCGACGATATCGCTCATATAGGTAGGCAGCGCCAGGTCGGCGTTGCAGCTGATTACGATGAGTACGATAGCTGTGAACAGTGCCAGGATATGCTTTTTAAAGAGCTTGAGAATCCTCACTCGGCATCTCTCCTTTCTTGATTGCGGTCGATAATTTCGTTGGCACGTCTAAGAAGGCGCACCATCTCTTGGGTATCTGTTTCGCCGAGCTGCTCGAGGAAAGCCGCGGTGCGGTCCTCGAATTCCCGGCGTTTGATTTCGAGATCCTGGAATCCCTTGTCGGTCACTATGACGTGTACGCGACGACGGTCGGTCTTTGAGTGCTCACGCTCAACCCAACCCCTGTCTCTTATACACATCTGACGCTGCCGACGATC
>USOF01000124.1 GCA_900556285.1 uncultured Collinsella sp.
TCTCAAATCTCTGCATTTCATCCGATTTTAGGTTCTAAAAATTCTGCGTTTCATCGATAATCAAGCGTATAAAACTTTGCATTTCATTTGATGGCACTGAGGGGAGAGCCTATGCTGCGCAGGAAAATAGCGGCAGAGCTGGAGCGTTGGCTGAAGTCTGCCGAGCAAAAGGCCTTATTCATTACAGGTTCTCGCCAGATCGGCAAAAGCTATTCGATTCGCGCATTTGGCAAAGCCAACCATGCAACCTACATCGAGCTTAACCTCATGGAAAATCGCCAGGCAAAAGATGCTCTTCTCGAGGCGCGGGATGCCGATGATTTCATCAGCAGGGTGACGCTTCTTTCGGGAAAGTCGATTGCACCAGGCAAAACGCTCGTGTTTATCGATGAGGTCCAAGAGGCCCCCGACATCATGACGATGGCAAAGTTCCTTGTTGAGGACGGGAGGTGCCGCTGGGCGTTTTCGGGGTCAATGCTTGGGACCCAGTTCAAGGGCGTCAGGTCCTATCCCGTGGGGTATGTCCACGAGCTTAGGATGTTCCCGCTCGATTTTGAGGAGTTTTGCTGGGCAACCGGGGTGAGCGAGGGGGCTCTCCAAACGATACGTGACGCGTGTATCAGCGAGAGGCCCATTCCTGATTACATTCATGACGCGATGATGGCAAACTTCAGGACCTATACCGTTGTCGGCGGAATGCCGGAGGTCGTGCAGCGTTTCCTTGACACGCAGGGCGACCTTGCCTCTGTTCGTCAGCTACAGTTAGAGCTCAACGAACAGTACCGGCGGGATATCTTCAAGTATGCAAGCGGGCGAGCCCTTCAGGTACAGAGCATCTACGATCAGCTCCCTATTATGCTCGAGGGCGAAAACAAGCGCTTCGTGCTCAATTCCATTGATCCCAAGGCTCACTACGAGAAGTATCGGCGAGATTTTGTATGGCTTGTCGATGCCGGCGTTGCTCTCAAAGCCGATATCGTAACCGAGCCAAAATCGCCCCTGCTCAAGACGGTGCGGCCATCGCAGTTCAAGCTATATCAATCGGATACGGGCATGTTGATGGCGCGCTACCCCGTTGGAGTCGCCCAAGCGGCGTATCTTGATAGCAGGGAGCCCAATCTGGGCGGCATTTACGAAAACGTGGTGGCCCAGCAGCTGGCTGCCCAAAATCGCCAGCTTTACTACTATCAGACAAAAAAGCGCGGTGAAGTGGACTTTGTGGTCGATGGGCCGGATGGGGCGGCTGTTCCGATCGAGGTTAAATCGGGCTCCTATTACCACGCGCACGCTGCGCTCGGTCATGTGCTTGATACGGCTGAATATGGCGTAAGGCTCGGGATTGTTTTCTCGAGAGGCAACGTTGAGCGCAACGGAGCGGTTCTCTATTTGCCGCTATATGCGACCTGGGCCCTTTCGGATGTTTTGGGCGACTCCTGCGCCGAGGGGATAAAGCTGGAGGTCAAGCCGGTCTAGGGCCAGTCCCGGATGTGGCAAAGGGACAGTCCCTTTGCCACATTCATGAGCGTGGATTTTCTCCCGTTTAGGGCGCCCTTGAACGCTCAAAGCGGGAGAAAATCCACGCTCATTTTTCATATGGGAGATTATCCACGCTCGTTTCGCGCCGAAGGCGTGGCCCGCGGCCTCGCTTGCCTACAGTTGCTCGAGCATAGCGGTGCAACCGGCGAGCACATCGCGGTAGGTGGCGTCGAAATTGCCGGTGTACCAGGGGTCGGCCACGTCGCCGGGGCGATCGGTCCAATCGAGCAGGCGCGAGATCTTGCCATCGGGGTCCTTCCCAAAAATTCGGTACAGGCCGCGGGCGTTCTCGTCGTCCATATAGACAATGTGGTCCCAGTCGCCATACTCCGCGCGACGCACCTGACGGGCACGGTGTGCAACGACGGGAATCCCGACTTCGCGCAGCTTGGCGACCGTGCCATGATGCGGCGGGTTGCCGATCTCCTCAGTTGAGGTCGCTGCGGAATCGATGACAAACTCCGCCTCGCGCCCAGCGCGGCGTACGAGCTCGGTAAACACCGACTCAGCCATCGTCGAGCGGCAGATGTTGCCGTGGCAGATAAACAGTACACGTTGCATATGCGGTTTCCTTTCGATCGCCATCATCGAGCTCGAGTATCGCATCTACGCCTGCGCCCTTGCCCGCCTGCGCTCCCAGTGAGCCAATTTAATCGTCACCAGCGTGAGCGCCCAGGCCACAAGCGAGAACGCGGCACCCACTGCGCCCACGTATGCAATGCCAACGCTGCTTACCACGGCGCCGCCCACTGCGGTGCCAAACGAGATGCCGACGTTAAACGCCATGGGTTCAACCGAACTTGCGAGTACCATCGACTTGGGATGGCGGCTGCGTGCCACGTCCATAAAGTGCGTGATGCACGACACCGAGAACAGGTACATGAGCAGCGCCAAGCTAAAGACAAAGACCAGCGCGAGGGGCATGGTGCCGCCCACAGCAAACAGCCCGAGTAACGCCGCAGCCTGCAGCACAAACGTCATAAGCAGCGCCTTCATGCCAAAGCGCGCATCGATCCATCCGCCCAGGATGTTCGAGATCAGGCAGAACACGCCGTAGGCCATAAGCGTGGTACTGGCTTCGACCGTGCCCATGCCCAGCACCTGCTCCAGATAGGGCGTCACGTAGCCGTAGAACACATAGACCGACCCCACGCCAAACAAGAAGATGAGCATGCCGGTGATGATGCTCGGCTCGCGCAGCAGACCCGCCTGCTCGCGAAAGGTGGCAGGCTCGTCGGTTTGCCCAGCGCGCGGCATAAACGTCACGAGCGCTCCGCAGATCAAAACGGCAAAGGCCAGCGTGCCGTACATGGCCACGTGCCAATCGAGCGTGTCGGCCACAAATTTGCCAATCGAGGTCACAAAGACCATCGCCACGGAAAACGCACCGTACACTACCGAGATGGCAAGCGAAGTTTGCTGCGGGGACAGAAGCTCAGGGATGTACGTCACGCCTACGGCGAGCAGCGCGCCTGAGACGGATCCCAAGACAATGCGCGAGATAAAGAGCACTTGGAAGTTGGGTGCTAGCGCCATAACCAAATTGCCGAGCACAAAGACGATGCTGTAGCACACGAGCAGCTGGTAGCGGCGGAACCGCCCCGTGCTGAGCGCAAGCACCGGCGTCGCGATAGCGTAGACAAGTGCGAAAACGCTGATGAGCTGGCCTGCGGTGGCAAGTGATATGCCGAGTTCCGTCGCCAAGTCACTTTCGATGCCGATGACCACGAACTCGGAGCAGCCGAGCGAGAACCCCAACAGCACGAGCAGTGCCAGGCAGAGCTTGGTGCGCGCGGGGGAGAGCGCGGCGGCGGTTGACTTACTTTTAGGCGTGGTTGCGGCGGTCAAGGTTGTCACTCCAATGGCGCATGAATAAGCGGGATTCAATCCCTGCAACTCTAACAGAATGTGACAAAGGGACAGTCCCTTTGTCAGGTCGGGACCTTGCTTGTATAGTCGCAATACAGGTGAAGATGGTCTCGGGTACATTGCGGGCGACAGGAGATCCCATGGGTATGCACACGACAAAGGTTGCAGTGGGCGAGGGCAAGTTTGCGCTCGAGGCCCAGCTGACGGTGACGCCGCGAGGCATGGCGGTGTACGCCTGCTCGCCGGAGTATGCGCACCTGGGCGCCACGGCGCAGGCCATTCCGCGCCCCGAGCCCGGCCGTACGGCGACGGTGAGCATCCTGGCCGTTCCGTGCCATCGAGACGAGATTCCGGCGCACGATATCGCAGCGGCGCTGGCCACGCGCTTTGACGTGCCGGTCGTTGCAAGCACCGGTTTTCATGTTGAGCAGGCGAGCTGGGACGACCTGCAGCGCGTGCTCGACACCACCAAGGAGCTCATCGCCGCGCTCGAGGAGGCCGCCGCGCGCATCCTGCGCGCCGGCTGGGATGAGGGCGGCGCAGGCGCCGAGGTTGTGGGGGTCGATGCCGCGACCGGCGAGGCGCTTGGCCCCGTCGACCGCATTGAGGCCCATACCGGCGAGGGCATTTTGCATCAAGCATTTCTGACGCTTTTGGTCGAGGGCCGGGGCGAAGACGCGCGCCTGCTGCTCTGTCGCCGCAGTCCGCTCAAGCGACTGTGGGGCGGGGTGCTGGCCGATAGCTGTGCCGGCCATCCGTTCCCCGGGGAAGACGTCGCGGCCGCCGCGGCGCGCCGCATCAACGAAGAGCTCGGCATTACGCGCGAGCCCGATCAGCTCGAGCACCTCGGACACGTGGTGTACCGCGAGGATCACGGCGACGGCCGCTGCGAGTGCGAGTGGTGCGAGGTCTACCTTGCCCATGTTGAGCCGGGCGAGCTGCATATCAACCAAGAGGAGATCTCGGAGGTGCGCCGCGTGGCCCCGTCCGAGCTCGACGGCTACCTGCAGGGTCATCCCGAGCAGCTGGCCCCCTGGCTCCGCGAGGCCCTCAGCGACCCATCCATCCGTACGGTCCTCGCTATGTAAAAAAGACAGTCCCTTTGTCGCATCCAAACCATCACAACATTCGATGAAAATCTCGAAATCGAGGAAAAGCGTCGAATGTTGTGACGGTTTTTGTGTCCGGCGCGGGTGAGCTTCGGTGTCGTCTGGGGGTATAAAACTAGCGAGTGTTTATTTGCGAGGCCTAAGGGGCGCCCCGTATGGATATCGATAACTTTGAATGGTGGTATAGCGAGGGTGAGGCTCCGGACGAGGGGTGGGACGAGCCTACGCCGCGTGACGTGTCGAGCGACGAGGACGAGACCGGCAACGACCTGTCTCTTA
>USOF01000125.1 GCA_900556285.1 uncultured Collinsella sp.
TATAAGAGACAGCTATAGATCTTCTCGTAGTTCTCGCGCTTGGCTCGGCGGATTTCCTCAAACAGGTCCTCGCTCATCTCGATGCGCGGCTTACCATAGCTGTGCTCAACGATATCGATGGAAGCGTGCGTAAGGATCCAGCTGTTGTAGGCACCGCCCCGGCCATCATCAAAAGCGTCGGGTGACAGCAGGCCCGCCGCGATCGCATCCTGACGGTCACGACCGACGTAGGCAAGAATATCCGAGATGCGGACCACGCAGCCTTCGAGCGTCATGGGACGCAGATGCTCAATTGCGCTATAGCCCGTGGCAATGCAATCCTCAACCGTCTGGTCAAACTGGTCAAAGGAGCTCATGTCCGAGAGCTCAAACACACGCTGCTCGTACTCGCCGTTATGGCATAGCACGCCGTCGAGCGTCTGGAGCGACACGTTGCGGCCGTACAGTGCGTCGAGCACGCGGACCGACTGCACGTTATGGAAAAAATAACGCCCCGTACGCTCATGATAGATATCGTTGAGGAAGCGCTCGCCGGCATGGCCGAAAGGCGTGTGTCCCAAGTCGTGACCCAGGCCAATCGCCTCGATCAGATCGCAATTGAGCCCCAGGGCGCGACCGATATCGCGCGCAATGCGGGAGACAAGCTGCACGTGCAAACCGCGGCGTGACAGATCGTCATTGCTACGGAAGCTAAAGACCTGCGTTTTGCCTGCATAACGGGTGTACGCCGGAAGATGAAGTATCTTTTCGGTATCGCGCATAAACGCCGGACGCATAAGCGTACCTTTGTCGGCGGCGCGATCAATACGACGAATGACCTGATCGTCGTTGCAACGATACGGGTTGACATAGCCCGAAGCACGATCGGCGGCAATGCGCTCGACAAGTTCGGGCGACAACGCCGAGGGGATACGGTCCATGCGCGCCTTAATGACGGCCGTTTCTTGATTAGTTGCCATGGCATGCTCCTTAAGAAGGATGCGCAATCGGTTACAAAGTGCAGCCCACGACCTCGATTATGGCAAAAATAGGCACCAAAAACGGCAGCAATGGCAGGGAGCGTGATTTTGCGATGAGGCAAGCGACGGCAAGGGTCAGGAGCGCAACCGCAAACGCGACAACGCCGCCCAGGGGATCGAAGGTACAAAGGGCAAAGAGTGCCTTGACGTCCCCCATGCCAATGCCCGGGATTTGGCGAAGACGACGCCAGAGGGACTCAGTCAGCACGAGAGCAAGATACACAATGACGGCAAGACCCGCGTGGTCAAGCGCAGTGTTCAAACCGAGGTCGAGCCAAACACCCGCCAACGCCGCCACGGCACATGCGCCGGCAAGCCCATTGGGAAACCGCCGCTCACGGGCATCAATCCACGCGCCGGCAAAGATGCAAATCCAAAACGGGATATAGATCATCGAAAACCTCCTTGGGCAGCAGCTCAAACGCAAAAACCACCACAAAGGTGCCTGTCCCCTTTGCGGTGGTTTTGGTGGTGGTTATTTGGCGCCTTGCATGACCTCGTCGAGGGTGACGTTTACGGCATGCTGGGTAGGAACCCAGTCGACCTTCAGGAACAGCGCTGCCACCGTGATGGGGATATAGCTGAACATAAAGATCGGGAAGGTAAACAGGTTGGTCACCAGGCGCCACTTTTGCGCACAGTGAATATGCTTGTACTCAAAGATAGTCGTGAGCAGCGCCAAGATGAAGAACGTCTGATACATCATGGCGAAGGTCATAATGAGCGAAGCGGCGCACGCCTGCATCTCGACTTCGGTAGCCAAGAAGCCGTGCGAAAGACCGCCCACGATCAGGAACGTCGCATTGGCGAGCATGGAGATCAGGGACAGCAGCATACCCGGGGCGATGGTCATAAACATGTCGTAGGCGGCAAAGCGATGGTAGCGGAAGGTTGACTTGACCAGAAGCTTACCGTAGGTAAAGAACACCTGGTAAAAGCCCTTGGTCCACCGCATGCGCTGTTTCCAGGACGCCTTAAACGTCACGGGCTGTTCGTCAAAGAACTCCGCCGGCGCATAACCGATGCGAATGCCGTGAATGGCGCAGAACGTGGTGAACTGAATATCCTCGGTCAGCGTATGGAACTGCCAACCGTGCATGCCCTCGATAACGCTGGCGGAGATGAGGTAGCCCGAACCCGAGACAGCGCAAGAAGTCTTACAGATATTGCGCGCGTTGTTGAGAAAGCGCGCCTCGCGCAGGTACCAAGTAGCATTAGCTGCCGAGATCCACGAGCTGCCAAAGTTCTTGGAGTTGCGATAGCTCGTGACCACATGGAAGCCCTGGTCAAAGGCATCGTTCATCTTGGAGACGTAATCGCGGGAGATGACGTTATCGGCATCGAAGATAAAGTAACCTTCAAACGTATCCGGATACTCGTTAAGAATACGGTCGAAACCAAAGTCCATGACCCAGCTCTTACCCTTGCGGGCAAGGTCGTTGCGCTCATAGACAATAGCGCCCGCCTCGCGCGCAAGCTGTGCCGTGTTGTCGGTGCAGGCATCGGCGACCACAAAGACCTCGATAAGCTCGGACGGATAATCCTGGTCCTTGATGGAGCGAACGAGGTTGGCGATCACGGCCTCCTCGTTATGCGCCGCGATAAAGAAGGCATAGCGGTGGAGTTTTTTGGCCTTGGGAGGCGCGACCTCGCCACGAAGAGCACCGATGACAAAGAAGACCACCTGGTACAGAAAGCAGACCGTGAGCAGCGTGACGACAATCTGGTTGAAGATCACGATGGGCGTGTTGGTTTGTAAAAAGGCGAGCATGCAGGCTCCCAGGAACGCGTTACGTAAACAATCGTATATCTTACCGCAGGCTAGGGGCGTTCAAGAAACCACCTAATACTGACTAGGCTTCGAGAAGACCGAGCTGAGGAACGATCTCGTCGCCGGCAGCGGTGCGACCAAGCGAGCGCGGGGCCAGGTCGTCAAGAACCGCAGCGAGATCCCACGGCAGCTCGTCGCGGCACTCAATGCGCTCCCCCGTCACGGGATGGTCGAATGCAACACGCCAGGAATGAAGGAATTGCCTGGTCAGACCCTGATCGGCGCGTGCATCGCACTTGCCGTAGAGCGGATCGCCCACGCAGGCGTGGTTGATATGGCGCATATGCACGCGAATCTGATGTGTGCGGCCCGTAAACAGGTGGCACTCGACGAGCGTATAGCCGTCGTCAAAACGCGTGGAATCGAAGCGCTCGAGGACCTTAAAGGTCGTAATGGCCTGGCGCGCGAAAGGATCGTCCGAAACCGCCATCTTGACACGGTCACGCGTAGAACGGGCAATGCCGGTGTTAATGGTGCCCTCATCCATAGCGATATGTCCGTGAACGAGCGTGATATAGCGACGATCGAGCGTGCGCGTGCGAATGAGATTTTGGAGTGCGCGCTGCGTGTCGTCGTCTTTTGCCGCAAGCATGAGGCCCGAGGTATCGCGATCCAAACGATGCACGATGCCGGGGCGGTCCTCGCCCTGCACGGTGCCCAGATGGTCGATACCGCAGTGATAGACCAGGGCGTTGGCTAGCGTGCCGCTCTCGTGGCCGTGGGCAGGATGGCACACCAGGCCACGCTGCTTGGAGAGCACGATGAGATAGTCGTCCTCATAGCGAATGTCGAGCGGGATGGCCTCGGGGATCACGTCGGTGGGATCGTGCGGCTCGGGCAGATCGACCGAAATGCGATCGCCGGCGCGTACGGCATACTTTTTTGACAGACAGGTCTCGCCGTTCACGATTACGGCGCCGCCCTCGATCAGATGCGCGCAGGCAGAGCGCGTGGGGCAGCCGTCGTTGGCACCCAGAAAGGCGTCGAGACGCTGGCCAGCGCAATCGTCGGCAACAAGAATATGAATGTCGGCCATTAACGCTCATTCCTTTCGCGAATCTTGCGGGCACGCTCCCCACGCTGCTTGGCTTTGCGCTTAGCGCGGGCCTCATCACGGGCATTGAGCTCAGCAGTCGCATCGACCTCACGAGCGGCGGGACTCAAGAACATGTAGCCGAAGAGGGCGAGCACAACGCCCACGGTAATGCCGATATCGGCCACATTGAAGACGGGAAAGTCGATGAAGGTGGTGGCAATAAAATCGGTCACGAAGCCAAAGGCGAAACGATCGATAGCGTTGCCGATAGCACCGCCCGCAACCATCGCCATGCCCACAACCTCAAGATGGGCGAGCTGGGGTGCACGAACGAGGTACACGGCAATAGCGACAATGACCGCCAGCGCCAGCACGGCAAATGCGATGCCATGCCCCTCGCCCATGCTAAACGCAGCGCCGATATTGCGGACAAACAGGAAGTCGATCACGCCGGGTATGACGGTCACATGCAGTGCATCGCCCACGGCACGAACCGCAAGCTTGGTCAACTGGTCAACAAGCAGCACAACCAGCGCCACCCCGCCAGCAACACCCAACCGCCAACGCAAAGGCGGCGTCATATCCCCAGCACGACCCAAATCAATCCCCTACCCTCAAGATCATCGAATTCCGTTTAACGCAATTAATCATCTTATATTGCCACACGCAGAGCGCACGACATATTCGCTAACGCCAGATAAATAACCAGCAAAAAAAGAAAGCGGCATTCCGAATAACGGAATGTCGCTTAATAGCTTTCGACTAAAAGCGCAAGTCGAAAGAAAGCCTCTTGCTCCAGCAATGGAAACGCCGCGTTATCGTCACCAACAGCGAAAACGTCCCTAAGCGAGCAAGGTGACGTGAAAGAGGAGGGAAGCGTACATTGGTACGCGACCGAC
>USOF01000126.1 GCA_900556285.1 uncultured Collinsella sp.
GCGTAAGATCGTCGGCAGCGTCAGATGTGTATAAGAGACAGGGGCCGTATGCCGTCCGCCGTTGGTTACCAGCCCACGCTGGCAACCGAGATGGGCGACCTCCAGGAGCGCATTACCTCGACCAAGACGGGCTCCATTACCTCCGTCCAGGCTGTCTACGTCCCCGCAGACGACCTGACCGACCCGGCGCCTGCCACGACGTTTACGCACCTCGACGCCACCACGGTTCTTTCGCGTAGCATTTCGTCGCTCGGCCTGTTCCCGGCTATCGACCCGCTCGCGTCTTCCTCCGACGCTCTCGATCCCTCGATCGTCGGCGAGGAGCACTACCGTGTCGCCGTCAAGGTCCAGGAGCTCCTGCAGGAGTACTCCGACCTTCAGGACATCATCGCCATTCTGGGTATGGACGAGCTGTCCGAGGAGCAGCGCCTTACGGTCAACCGTGCCCGTAAGATTCAGCAGTTCCTCTCGCAGTCCTTCCACGTCGCCGAGAAGTTCACCGGCAACCCCGGTGTCTACGTCCGCGTCGAGGATACCGTCCGCTCTTTCGCCGAGATTGTCGACGGCAAGGCCGATGACCTGCCCGAGCAGGCTTTCCGCTATGCTTCCACGATTGAGGACGTGCGCGAGCGCGCCCGCAAGATGGGGGAGAAGTAGGTTATGCGTATCCGCATCGTGTGCCCCGTGAGCTGCGCCTATGAGGGCGACGCTGCGTTTGTGTCGATTCCGTCCACGGATGGCGAGTTTGGCGTTCTGCCTGCTCACTCCAGCGAGATCTGCACGATCGACCGCGGTTACGTTCGCGTTTCCGATAAGGCCATGGGCACTGTCGACCACACGTTTGCCGTGGCCGGCGGCTATGCCCAGGTTGCGGACGATGTCGTGACCGTTCTCGCCGAGCGCGCTTGCGATTTGGCGACCGTCGATGCCGACAAGCTTAAAGCTGATATTCAAGGTTTTGAAGAGAAGCTGGGTAATTTGTCGGAGGATGATGCACGCCGCGCCTACCTCTATAATGAAATCGCATGGTGTAAGCTCAAGCTTGCCCAATAGTCAAACGATTTAGCGTTCGACCATTTGCGAACACATCATGCCCGGGATGGCCCAGCCATCCCGGGCATGCTTTTTGAAAGGGTAGACCTTGGATATTATCCGCGTTGAGGGTGGCCACGCCATCGGAGGCTCTGTGCCCGTTTCGGGCGCCAAGAACTCCGCGCTCAAACTCATGGCGGCAACGCTTCTGGCGCCGGGCAAGACGACGCTGCAGAACGTGCCCGATATTTCCGATGTCCACGTGATGGGCAAGGTGCTCAAGGGTATGGGCGCCACAATCGATGTCCTTGACGAGCACACGCTCGAGATTGATACCTCTCAGGTCGATTCTTGGGAGGCCCCCTACGAGCTCGTTGCCAAGATGCGTGCTTCCACCGCCGTGATGGGACCCCTGCTGGGTCGCTTCCATCGCGCCAAGATCGCCATGCCGGGCGGCTGCAACCTGGGTGCTCGCAAGATCGATATGCACATTCTTGGTCTTGAGGCCCTGGGCGTTGAGTTCGATACCGCCCACGGCTACATCAACGCTAATGCGCCCCAAGGTCTGCGCGGTACCACCGTCACGCTCGAGTTCGCCAGCGTCGGTGCGACCGAGAACCTCATCATGGCATCCGTGCGCGCGCAGGGCACCACGGTTATCGACAATGCCGCCCGCGAGCCCGAGATCGTCGATCTCGCCAACATGCTCAACGAGATGGGCGCCAAGATTGTCGGCGCGGGTACGCCCGTCGTGACCATCGAGGGCGTGGAAGAGCTGCATCCCGTTACCCATCGCGTGGTGGGCGACCGCATCGAGGCCGGTACCTTTATCGTTGCCGGTGCGTTGATGGCCGACGATCGCGGTGTCGATGTCACGGGCTTTTGCCCCATTCACTTGGGCATGGTGCTCAAGAAGATGGAGCTCATGGGTATCGACTGCGAGCGCGTCGAGGATGGCGTCCATGTAAACCGTGCCGAGCGTATCAAGCCGGTCGACATCCAGACGCTTCCGTTCCCCGGCTTCCCGACGGACATGCAGGCGCAGATTATGGTGCTCTCCGCCCTTGCCGACGGCAGTTCCGTTATTACCGAGAACATCTTCGAGAATCGCTTTATGTTTGCCTCTGAGCTGGTGCGCATGGGTGCCGACATTCGTATCGAGAGCCATCATGCCATGATTCACGGCGTCAAGGGCTTCTCGGGTGCACAGGTTACCTCGCCCGATCTGCGTGGCGGAGCGGCCCTCGTCGTAGCGGGCTTGATCGCCGACGGGACGACCGAGGTTTCGGCCATCCATCACATCAAGCGCGGCTACGAGCAGTTTGTCGAAAAGCTGCAGGCGCTCGGCGCGCATGTCGAGCATGCTTCCGTCCCCGATCCCGTCATCTACTAATACAGGTTGCCTATGTTTAATAAAAAGCCCCTCGCGGATACCACCGCCCGAAGACCCTCAACTGGTGCGCAGGCCAAGATCTACAGTCGCGATAACGTGGCTCGCTATTCCGAGCGCGCTCGTCAACGTCGTCGTAGCCACACGATTCGTCACGTCGCGCTCATTGTCGTGCTTGGTGTGCTGCTGAGTGCCACTACCGCTGCCGGCCTGTGGTTTGCCACCATTATGGGCAAGCTCGGCGATTCTAATGTCATTACCGATAATCTGCGTCGGGTTCTGGTTGACACCGATGAGGCAAAGGATCCGTTCTACGTGCTGCTTCTTGGCACCGACGGCCGTCCGGGCGAGGATACGTATCGTGCCGACTCGATTATCCTGGCACGCATCGACCCCACGCAAAAGCAGGCGACGCTCATTTCCGTTCCGCGCGACACCAAGGTCGAGTACAAGGGCGAGACCATGAAGATCAACGCCTGCCATACCGTTGGCGGCGCCGAGGCCATGGTCGAGGCGGTCAACGAGCTGTGCGGTGTTCAGATTTCCCACTATGCCGAGGTCAGCTTCGACGGTATGCAGGCGCTGATTGATTCGGTTGGCGGTATCGACATTAACGCAACCGATGATGTTGACGACCCCGAGCACCTGGATATTAAGATTACCGCTGGCCAGCAGCATATGGACGGTGCCACCGCCCTTACCTATGCCCGCTGCCGCTACACCTATGCCGACGGCGATTACACGCGCATGCGCCACCAGCGTCAGGTGCTTGGCGCCCTTGCCAACCAGATTCTCAATAACTTCGATGCCACGAAGATTTTTGGCCTGGTTAATTCGCTGTCCGATATGCTCGTAACCGATATGAGCGTTCAGGATATCGTGGCTACGGTCAACGCCATGCGCGGTATGGATGTCGACGGTATCTACTCGGCCAACCTGCCCTCGTACGCCGACGACAGCACCATGATCGACGGTGTGAGCTACGTCTTTGTCTACGAGGACGAGCTCAAGGAAATGATGGAGCGCGTCGATGCCGGCAAGGATCCCAAGGGTCCCAACACCATGGGTCTTTCCGACGGTTCCAGTTCTACGATCGGCGACCTGAACAACAACACGTCTGACGACTACGCAAACGGTACCGCAACTTCATCGGTCAGCTCTGACGATTCCGATGACTCAGGCGATTCGAGCGATTCGGACTACTACGAAGAGCCCACCGGCGACGGTAACGGCTACGAGGCCAACTACTAGAGTTACGCGGGCTTACCAGCCCGCGTAACGGCTCGACGCTGCGCGCCGCCCAGAGCGACAATTTGTCATTCAAAAGGCAGGGCATGACCAGAAGGTCAATGCCCTGCCTTTTTCATGCCAACTTGTTCGCTCTGGACGTCGCTCGCTGACGTTGATTCAACCAGCGATGCCGACTACACCCCTTGCACCAAAAATCGCCCCGTTCTCGGTTGAGGACGGGGCGATTCGTCTTTTGGGGTTGTGCAGCCAGGCTTATGCGAAGCGAGCGACGAGTTCCTGGAGGACGTCGGTCATCTTGACGAGCGAGCTGACCGGGACAAATTCGTTGACGCCGTGGTAGCAGTAGCCGCCCGTGGAAAGGTTGGGGCAGGGCAGGCCGCGGAACGACAGCTGCGCACCGTCGGTACCACCGCGAATCGGCAGCACCTGGGGCTCAATGCCGCAGGCAAGGTAGGCTTCCTTGGCGATATCGATAAGCTCGGGGTAGTCACGCACGATCTCGGCCATGTTGCGGTACTGCTGCTTGATCTCGACCGTCACGAATTCCTCGCCCAGGCGCTGGTTGAGCAGAGCTGCGGCGGAATCAATCAGCGCGAGCTTCTGCTGGAACTTTGCTGCGTCGTGGTCGCGAACGATATAGCGCGCCGTAGCGTGGTCGACGGTTGCGGACACGCCCTCAAGATGATAGAAGCCCTCATAGCCCTCGGTGTATTCCGGACGCTGCGCATAAGGGAGTAGTGCGTTAAAGTCGCAGAACAGATTGCCTGCGTTGACCATACGGCCCTTAGCGTCGCCCGGGTGGATGGACTGGCCCTCAAAGCAGACGGTCGCCTCGGCGGCGTTAAAGCATTCCCACTCCAGTTCGCCGATGGGGCCGCCGTCGACCGTGTAGGCGTACTTGCAGCCAAAGGTATCGATATCCAACAGCTCGGCTCCGTGGCCGATCTCCTCGTCAGGGCAGAAGCAAATGCCGAGTGCGGGATGGGGCAGAGAAGGGTCCTGAGCGATACGCGCGACAAGCGACATGATCTCGGCGACGCCTGCCTTGTCGTCCGC
>USOF01000127.1 GCA_900556285.1 uncultured Collinsella sp.
CAGGCGGGAACGACGACGCCGCCCACGGCTGCCAGCATGGGAAGCATGGCCTGGCGCGGGTTCTTGAGCTCGCCGACCGTCATCTCGTACTTAAGCTCAATGCCCACCAACAAAAAGAAAATCGCCATGAGGAAGTCGTTGACGAAAAGCTCAACGGTAAGACCGGCCGTAAGGTTGCCCAGACCCACATACAGCGGGGTCTCCAAAAAGTGATGGATGGCCTCGTAGACATCGGTGTTGGCGCAGATGACGGCGGCGATGGCGGCGATCACCATGACGGCGGCGGAAATCGTGCCGTTCTCGGCAATGCACTCCCAAATGTCGTGGCGCTCAAAACGCTTGCGCTCACGGTCGTTGAACAGCTGCTCGGGTGCTGCCATGGGCGGCTCCTTTCACGGGAAGGCTCCCGTCTTAAAAAAGCACGGCCCGCCCAAATGGCGGCGCCGCGCTCTAATGTATTACGCTTGCATCTAGCCTACCCTGCTCGATAAGCGCGCGGGCGCGGCCGAAAAGCGGAACCACAGGTTGAACATTATTTGCTCAACGGCACGGGCGTCCCTGTCCAATAGACAACACGGTCCCGTGCACAGAAAACGACCGGAGCGCGGGGCGTCCGCGGTCCGGTCGTCGGTGTTAGGTCAAAAGAACCTAGCAGGCGGCCATGATGGGGGCAGCGACCTGCTTCTTACGGGAGAGGACGCCCGGCATCCAGACGCCGTCGTGCTCGTCGGCAATGCCCAGGCCCTTCTGAGCAGCCTCGGTCTCGCCCTCGAGCAGGACCTGCGAGCCCTCCTCCATGATGTCGGTGATGCACAAGACAATACCGTCGGCGCCCTTCTCGGCGGCGTAGGCGCGCATGGCCTCGCGGATCTCGTCGATCATGCCGAGCGCGCGGCTCTTGTCGACGGTCTCGTACTGGCCGATGAGCAGGCTCTTGCCGGCAACCTCGAACATCTTGATGTCGTTGCCGACCATCTGCTCGGCGGTGAAGGAGCCGGACGGACGGGTGAGGAAGACCTCCATGCCAAACTTGACCGGGTCGACGCCCACCTGCTCGCCGAGCTTGGCGGCGACGGCGCGGTCGACATCGGTGGTAGTGGGGCTCTTGAGCATGAGCGTGTCGGTCATCATGGCCGAGAGCAGCAGCTTGGCCTGAACGTCGGAAAGCTCAACGCCGAGCACGCCGGCGAGCTTAGTGACGATGGTGCAGCTGGAACCCCAGGGCAGGCAGATGTAGTGCAGCGGGCCGGCGCTCTCAAAGTCGCCGATGCGGTGATGGTCAACGACGCCAAAGACCGTGGCGTCCTTAAGGCCGGCGACGGACTGGGCGGACTCGTTATGGTCGGTGAGAACGACAAGCTGGCCGGCCTCGACGGACTCAATCACGCGGGGCTCGGCAATGCCGGCGTCTGCGAGCAGCTTGGCGGACTCTGCCGGAAGCTGACCAAGAGCGCAGACCTCATAGGTGTTGCCGGCATACTCAACCTGATTGAGCAGCTGAGACAGAACGACGGCGCTCATGATGGCGTCGTTATCGGGGTTCTGGTGACCAAAGACAAGAACGTTTGCCATGGGTATCCTCCACTTGGTATGTGTACTTAGACGTAGCTATGGTAGCACGCTGGCAGCTGGCCTTTGGGGACGGAAGGGCCACGGCATATTTTGTGGCAGGTATGGGGGCCAAGGCTGTCCCTTTTGCACCATGTTGGTGCAAAGTAACCTGGCCCCCTTGCACCAGCTATTTGCCGGCAGCGCGCAGGGCTACGTAGGCAGAACCGATGATGCCGGCGTCGTTTCCGAGCGAGGCAACCTTGATGGGCGTCTCGCGCGAGGCGGATAGCGCGTAGCGCTGGAAGTACTCGCGAACCTTATCGAGGTAGACATCGGCCGAGGCGGAGGCGCCGCCGCCGATCAGAAACATCTCGGGATCGACCACGTTGGCAATAAGCGCCAGGGCGCGGCCGAGATAGTCGGCCATGGTATCGGCCGCGGCCAGCGCGAGCTTATCACCCTCGCGGCAGGCTTGGAACACGTCCTTGGAATCGGAAGGGCCGGTGAGCTCGATGGGCTCGACGCCCGCCTTCTTGCACTCGGCAAGGTAGTTGCTCACCACGCCGGTGGCGCTGGAATACTGCTCCAGGTGGCCATGGCCGCCGCAGCCGCAAGTGCGCTCCTCAGCCGGATTCAGGCACATATGGCCAATCTCGCCGCCGGCGCCCACAACACCCGACACCACATCGCCGTTGACGATAACGCCGCCGCCCACGCCGGTACCGATGGTCACCAGCACCACATTCTGCACGTCCTTGGCAGAACCGAGCCAAGCCTCGCCCATGGCAGCGGCGTTGGCATCGTTCTCGTACTTAACGACCGCATCGGGGCAGTGCTTTTGAATGGCGATCCTCAGCTCGGGCAGGTTAATGGCAATGTTGGCCTTGACCTTGGCATCGCCCGATGCCGGGATGGGGCACGGAACGGCCAGGCCAATGCCTGCCACAAAGGCACGCGGAATCTGCGCCTTGGCGACCACCTGGTCAATAGCCTCGGTCACCGCGGCAAAGCCCGCAGCGTCAACGATGGGAGGCGTGGGCACGCTGGCCTTGGCAAGCAGGTTACCGTCTTCGTCGAACAGGCCCTCCTTAACCGAAGTGCCGCCGACGTCAATGCCGATGTAGTACTGCTTAGGTTCCATGGGAGCCCACCTTTCTCGTTTAAACATTGCCTGTATGGTACCGCTCCCAAGGCAAAAACCTACCAAAAAGGGACAGGTTTATTTTGGCAGGTTTTATCTGGGGAAACGTCCGCCCGCTCAACGAGCAATGACGCTCAGCAACTCGCCAAACAAAAAGCGCCGGGAGAGGGAGACTCCCGGCGCCTGCAAAAGGGACTGGATTGTATGCGAGCCGCACGATCCGTCGCGGCGAAAACGCCAGCTAGGCCTTGAGTGCCTGTAGCTGTTTGTGGACCTCAATGAGCTCCGTGGCCATGACGCGCATGGTCTCGGTGCCGGCCATCTGGTCCTCGGCGTGCAGCAGAATCAGCGGGGCCTCGCCGTTGCGCTCGCCGTTTGCCTCTTTCTTCAGAAGCCCCATGTGGACATCGTGGCCACCGTTATAAGCCTCGTCGCCCTGCTTGATAAGCTCCTCGGCGGCGTCAAAATCGCCCTCCTTGGCCTTTTGCACGGCATTGATGTACATGCTTTTGGCAGTACCGACGTAGCTGATGATCTCAAAGCAGGTCATCTGCAGTTCGTTCATATCCTCCATGCGGAGCACCTAGCCCATCACGCTGACGCAGTGGTCGATGATGCCGGCGGCGTTCATGCGGCCGTAGTCGACCATGTTGATGACCTCGACCGGAAAACGACCGGCGGCCTCCTTCTCAAAGTCACCCTTGGTGTAGCCGATCTGCGGGCCAAGCAGCAACATGTCGCACTCGTCCAGGTGATCGTGGGCCTCGTTCATGGGACGAGCCTCGACCTCGATATCCAGACCACGGTTTGCAACCTCGGCCTGCATCTTCTGGACCAGCAGGCTCGTGGACATACCGGCATTGCAGCAGAGCATGATCTTCTTCATGGTTTCCTCCTTATAACTGCGCGGCGCGCAGACGACAACTGGTTTTATTCCTTGCGGCTATTGTGCCCACTCCCCTGTATCTTTACGCAAGGGAGAGAGCCGCGGGCACCGGCACCGCGTACCGGCGCCCGCAAAGGTGAAAGGGACGAACGTTAGGCGTTCTACTCGGCGAGAGCCTCCTGCTTGGCGATTGCCTTCTCGGAAATCTTCATAAAGGGCAGGTAGACGGCCATGCCAATGACAATCTCGAGAGCCTGCCACACACCGGCGCGCCAGTCAAAGCCCGTAGCGAGCAGAGCATTGATGACGGGAGGCATAGTCCAGGGCACCTGGGCGATGCAGGGGCTGATGATGCCTGCGCAGGTAAGGCCATAGGTGACGCCGATGAACAGATCGGGAAGGAGGACAAACGGGATCATGAGCGGCAGGTTGTACACGATGGGGTAACCGTAGATAACCGGCTCGTTGATGTTGAACAGACCAGGCAGGATAGCCATCTTGGAAACGGTCTCGGAAGCCTTGTTCTTGGAGAACAGGAGCGTGTCGAGCAGGAGCATGAGAGTGCAGCCCGAGCCGCCGATGAGGGCGAAGCTGTTAACGATCTGCATGTTCATGTAGTGATCGGGCTGGATGGTGCCACCGGCGGCAAAGGTAGCCATGTTGTCGACGATGAGCATGGTCAGGATCGGTTCGACGGTAGCGCCAGAGATGGTGGACTGGTGAATACCGACGCAGAACAGCAGGTTGGCAAGGGTGTAGATGAGGATAACAGCCCACGGACCGGCGTTCATGATGCTCTTGAGCGGGCTGGAGATGCACGTGGAGATGATGGTGCACAGATCGGTGCCAGCGCACACGGCGAGCAGGGCCGCGGCAAGAGCGAAGATCGCGAGGTTGAGCAGCATCGGGATCATGACGTTGAAGGAGTTGGAGACCGCGGGGGGCACGCCCTCGCCCAGCTTAACCTTAAGCTTCTCGACGCCAGAAATCTTGATGAAGAGCGAGACGGAAAGCAGGGCGATGATAATAGCCGAGAACAGACCGTTGGTGCCGGTGTTGGCAGTCGAAAGGGCGCCCGTGACCTCGGCGGAGGTGATCTTGTCGGTGAGCAGCGGGCTCGCTGTCTCTTATACACATCTG
>USOF01000128.1 GCA_900556285.1 uncultured Collinsella sp.
CAGCTTGGTGTCCTTCAGCGCGCCGGTGGCCAGCGTTTCAAACTGGCCCTTAAGCCAGTCCATCCGTTGCTTGATGCGGTCGGCCTCCAGTGCCAGAGCCGCATACTCGTCCACATAGCGCCGCACCAGATCGGCCTGCTCCTCCTGCGTGGTTTTCAGCTCCGCCAGCGATTCAGTCAAGCTGCTCGACCTCCTCCCGGATACCCAGGAAACACTCCCGGCAGATCTGGAAGCCCCGGAAGGTCACCACCTCATAGGTGCCCTGGCAGATATTGCAGGTGGGGCGGCTTTGGGCGTCGTGGACCTCGCCGTCAAACAGACCGATCACTGCGGTCACGCTTTTGGTGGGCATAAGCAGGCTGGTGGGCGTGACGGTCAGGCCGATGAGCCGCGTGGCGTTGAGCGCATTGACGATCGAGCGCTGTGCCGAGAGCGGGCAGTCGCCGTAGCCGGGACTAAAGCGCCAGTTGCCGGCGAGCCCATGAACGGCGGCGTCCGTCTTGATCTGCTGGTCCATTTGCTCGACGGCGGCTTCCACGTAAGCGGAACACGCAGCGTCGAGCACGGCGCCCTCTAGGGGATGTTGGGCTCCCGTGGTGCGCAGGCGACGCTCGGCGTCCATGCCGAGGGTGCATGCCATGAGCGCGGCAAAGCGGGCATCTTTGAGATGTCGATAGATATCGCGACCCCGTAGCTCAACGTTGGTGCCAACCAGACGGATGCTGGGCTCTCCCTGCTCATCCACGCCCGTGGCATCGACGGCAAACACGCGGCGCACACCACGGGGCTCAATGTCCAGTTCTAGGCGCTCGACCACAAGCTCAATACGCTGCGACAGCTCGGGCTCAATCTGCTGACCGCCGTAACCCAGATACCGCAACATCTCGGCACGGTCGACACGGGGATGGTGCGCAGCATCGACACGGTAAAGCGCCGGCGACGCAAGGTCGGCCGGCACTTCGACAGCGGTTGTATCGATGTGCGGTTTTTCCATTACCCCAGGCGCTCCATAATGGTCGCGGCGATCGCAGGACGGTTCATAGTGTACAGGTGCAGGCCGTCGGCGCCGTGCTCCTTGAGGTCGCAAAGCTGGCGGGCGGCATAATCTACACCGGCTGCCTGCAGGCTCTCGGGGTCGTTCTCGTACTTGGCGAGAATCTTGATGACGGGGGAGGGCAGCGACGCGCCGCACATAAAGACCATGCGGCTGATCTGCGACTTGCCCATAAACGGCATGATGCCCGCGGTAATGGGCACGGTGATACCGGCCTTGTCGGCAAGCTCGCGGAAGCGATAGAAGCACTCGTTATCAAAGAAGAGCTGCGTCACAAAGAAGCTCGCGCCGGCGTCCTGCTTTTGCTTGAGGTGTTCGACCGAGGCGTTGAGATCCTCACAGGCAATGTGGCCCTCGGGGTAGGCCGCGGCGCCTACGCAAAAGCCGGCGTCGACGAGCTCGGGGATGAGGTCGCGGGCGTAGGCGTAGTCGGAGGCGGGCTTGTCGTCCTCGGTCGCGCCGGCAGGGAGATCGCCACGCAGGGCCAGGATGTTTTCCACGCCGGCGGTGCGGTACTCGTCGATTTTGGCGGCGATATCGGCATGCGAGCGGCCAACGCAGGTGAGGTGCGCCACCGAGGGCGTATCGAATTTGCTCGAAATCATATGCGCGATGGGGGCGGTGGTGGCACCGTTGCCCGAGCCGCCGGCCGAGCAGGTGACCGAGACAAAGCTCGGCGAAAGCTTGCACAGATTGCCTGTCACTTCGCGAGCCGTATCGAGGGTAAGCTCGCCCTTGGGCGGGAACATCTCAAACGAAACGGGTGCGGTGCCCTGGGATGCTGCCTGCTTAAAAACCTCATCGACGCGCATATCGTGCTCCTTTAGATACGTAATAGTGTGATGTGTTGTAAGGATTCTACAGCACCGCTGTGTCACGGTGGAGTTTCACTCGCTATTTGAGGATACCAATCAAAGATGCCTTGCTATCGGCATTCCCTATAACAGGGCGGTCAATCTAAGATGGGGCAGTAAAGACTGGTATCTGATGTGAAATACCAGTTAATAGAGCCCCATCCCAAATTGACTACCCTTAAACCATGGGGAAAGGTCTGCAATTTATACAGTTGATTGGCTGTTGAGGGTGGCAACGCCGCCGCGATGCGGTAACCTCATTGATTGGTTTCGCGACAGCAACATAACGGTAATGTCGCGGAAACACGGCGAGTCTAAGCTATGACTCGTTCGTTAGTAATCAACACCGCTTCTCACGCGGTGCCGATACGAAGGGAGTTCCGTATGGCCGATCTTACTGACCGCTTCGGGACCATGGTGTTCTCTGAGGAAGTCATGAAGGACTACCTCCCCAAGGACATTTGGAAGCGCCTTGCTGCAACCCTCGAGGACGGTGAGCCGCTCGACCTGGATGTGGCCAACGCCGTTGCCCATGCCATGAAGGTCTGGGCCATCTCCAAGGGTGCGACGCACTATGCGCACTGGTTCCAGCCGCTTTCGGGCATTACTTCCGAGAAGCACGACAGCTTCCTGGAGCCCAACCACGACGGCACCGCCATTACCAAGTTTACGGGCAAGAACCTCATCCAGGGCGAGCCCGATGCCTCCAGCTTCCCCAACGGCGGCCTGCGCGCCACCTTCGAGGCCCGTGGCTACACCGCTTGGGATCCCACTAGCCCCGCCTTTATCAAGGACGACGTCCTGTGCATCCCCACGGCTTTCTGCTCCTACACGGGCGAGGCCCTGGACAAGAAGACCCCGCTGCTGCGTTCCATGACCGCGCTCTCGCGTGAGTCCAAGCGCGTTTTGGCGCTGTTCGGTAAGACCCCCAAGAAGGTCGTTCCTTCCGTGGGCGACGAGCAGGAGTACTTCCTGATCAAGAAGGACGCCTACCGCAAGCGCAAGGACCTGGTCATTACCGGCCGCACCCTCTTTGGCGCCGCTCCCTGCAAGGGCCAGGAGCTCGAGGAGCACTACTTTGGCGCTATCCGCCCCACCGTCTCGGCCTATATGAAGGATCTGGACGATGAGCTGTGGGCGCTTGGCATTCCCGCCAAGACCAAGCACAACGAGGTTGCTCCCTGCCAGCATGAGCTTGCCCCCGTCTATGGCGAAGTCAACGAGGCCATCGACCAGAATCTGGTCATGATGGAGAAGATGAAGCTCATCGCCTCCCGCCACGACTTGGTCTGCCTGCTGCACGAGAAGCCCTTCGAGGGCATCAATGGTTCGGGCAAGCACAACAACTGGTCGCTTGGCACCGAGTCCGAGAACCTGCTCGATCCAGGTGACACCCCGCTCGACAACCTGCAGTTCATCGTCTTCCTCACCGCGGTGATCGAGGCCGTCGATAACTATCAGGAGCTCCTGCGTGCCTCCGTTGCCTCGGCCGGCAACGATCATCGTCTGGGCGCCAACGAGGCTCCTCCGGCGATTATGTCCATCTTCCTGGGCGACCAGCTTACCGAGGTCGTCGAGAAGATCATCGATGGCAAGGCTTCCGTCCATGCCACGCGCGGCGTGCTCGACCTGGGCGCCGATACCCTGCCCAAGCTGATGCAGGACAACACCGACCGCAACCGCACCTCCCCGTTTGCCTTCACCGGCAATAAGTTCGAGTTCCGTGCCTGCGGCTCCGAGCAGAACGTCTCCGACTCCAACCTGGTGCTCGATGCCGCCGTGGCCAAGTCGCTCAAGTCCTTCGCCGACGCGCTTGAGGGTACGCCCGAGGATGAGTTCCAGGATGCCGCGCTCGAGTACTGCAAGAAGGTCCTGACCGACCACCAGCGCATCCTGTTCTCCGGTGACGGCTACTCCGACGAGTGGCCCGTTGAGGCCGAGAAGCGTGGTCTTGCCAACAACAAGACCACGGCCGACGCCCTGCCCGCCTTTGTTTCCGATAAGGCCATCGCGCTCTTTGAGGAGACGGGTGTCCTGACCAAGGCCGAGGCTCAGTGCCGCTACGACTGCAAGCTCGAGAAGTACAACAAGCTCATGAACATCGAGGCTACCACGATGGTTCGCGAGGCGCGTCGTACCTATCGCCCGGTCATTACCGCCTATGCCACCAAGGTCGCTAAGGGCCTTGAGACTATTCGTGCTGCCGGTGCTGAGGCCGCCATGCAGTGCGAGCAGAACACGCTCAACAAGCTCTGCAACGGCATCACCACCATCAACGACTCCATCAAGGCGCTTGACGCCGTGCATCAGAAGGCTGAGGCCCTCGATGGCCAGGAGCAGGCCAATGTGTATGCACACGAGGTCGTTCCCGCTATGGACACGCTGCGCGCCGCCGTGGATGCCATGGAGGAGATCGTGGCCGCCGACTACTGGCCGGTTCCGACCTACGACGACATCCTGTTCTACGTGTAGGGCGTAACTGACATATCGTCACGGTATTGAGCCGGGGTCCGCATCATGTGGGCCCCGGTTTTTGTTTGCGAAGGACGCTTTGAAGCCCGTTTTGCTACCGAATTGGTAACGGGCTTCTCAGATTCTGTGGTGCCCCCAGCGGGATGTCCGCGTGCGGCTGGCGCCGCCCGCTTCCGCTGCGTCGCTCCGCTCCTTGCGTGCTGCGCTGGAAAACGCTTGCGCGTTTCCTCAGCTCCGCACCCTGTCGGGTTCGAATCCCATGCGCTGGGCCCAAAAAAGAAAGGCTTCCATTGCTGGGAGCCTATCAAATCAGTGGTGGG
>USOF01000129.1 GCA_900556285.1 uncultured Collinsella sp.
TTGCGGGCGAGCTCGCCGGCGCAGGTGATGCCGGACGGGCCGGAACCGACGACGGCGACCTTCTTGCCGTTCTTGGGGGCCATCTTGGGCGTGGAGGCGAGCTCGGGGCGGTCACCCAGGAAGCGCTCGAGCTGGCCGATGGCCACGGGCTCGGACTTCTTGCCGCGGATGCACTTGCCCTCGCACTGGTTCTCCTGCGGGCAGACGCGACCGCAGATGGCGGGAAGCATGGAGTCCTCGCGGATGGTATCGAGAGCGCCGCCGAAGTCCTTCTCGCGGATCTGTTCGATAAAGCGGGGGATGTTGATGTTGACGGGGCAGCCCTCAACACAGAACGGCTTCTTGCAGTTGAGGCAGCGCTCGGCCTCGGCCAGCGCCATCTCCTCGGTGAAGCCCTTGTCGACGGGGCGGAAGTCGCAGGCGCGCTCGGCAGCCGGCTCCTCGTTATCGGGGGTGCGGGGCGACTTCATATCGGCAACGAAACGACCGTTAACTAGTGGCATGCGCAGCTCTTTTCCTCATAGGCCTTGAGGGACTCGCCCTCTTCGGAACGGTAAGCGGCCTGGCGGGCACGAAGGTCATCCCAGTCGACCAGGGTGGCATCGAAGTCGGGGCCGTCGACGCAAGCGAACTTGGTCACGCCGCCCACCTCGACGCGGCAGCAGCCGCACATACCGGTGCCGTCAACCATGATGGGGTTGAGCGACGCGGTGATGGGGGTGTCGTACTTCTGGGCGGTGAGGGTCGAGAACTTCATCATCGGAACGGGGCCGACGCAGAAGACCTGGCTCACGGCCTTGTCCTGCAGCAGGCGCTCCAGCGGAGCGGTGACAACGCCCTGCTCGCCGTAGGAGCCGTCGTCAGTGGTGATGTGGATGTGGTCCTCGTCGAGGAGCTCGCGGAACTGGTCCTCCATGAGCAGGAGGTCCTTGGTGCGGGCGCCCATGATGGCGTGCACCTCGTGGCCGGTCTCGACCAGGTGCTTGGCGACCGGGAAGGCAATTGCCAGGCCGACGCCGCCGCCAATGACAGCGCAGGGGCCCTCGGCCATCTCGGTGGGAACGCCCAGCGGGCCCACGACGTCGCGCAGCGACTCGCCGGCCTCGTAGGTGGAAAGCATCTCGGTGGTCTTGCCGATCACCATGAAGATGAACTCGACCCAGCCCTCGTCACCGTTCCAGCCGGCCAGGGTAAACGGGACGCGCTCGCCCGTCTCGTTGGCGCGAACCATGAGGAACTGTCCGGCGTGCGCATGCTTGGCGATTGCAGGCGCCTCGATGCGGAACTTGAACACCTTCTCCGAGAACTGCGTCTTCTCCAGGATCTTATACATAGAACCCCTCTCTTGTTAGGGCTGCCGAACCGTGCCTCCACGGAAATGGACGGTAGCCCGAATAAAACCGTACGCGCACAGGCGTTGTGCAGACATACGGTGCAAATTATACCCTCATGGACATGTCGCTTACGTGTGTCTTTGGCGGTTGGGAGCAGGGTTTATCCACTTTGGCCTACCAGATAGGGGCGGGTTTATTTTGGTCAGTTTTATCGGGTAAAACGGCAAAGGGGGGCCGGCCTCGGGTTGTGATGAGGCCGGCCCCCTTTGGGGTGCTATGCGTGTATGGCGGCGCGGGGTTTATTGCGATGCGGCCACCGGGGCGTTTCCGCAGATAAAACCTGCCAAAATAAACATCCCTAAATGATAGGTTTTAGTGCTTGCCGTTGGCGGAGGCGGCGCCGTTGACATGGTCGCGGGCATAGACCACGCCGTGCACGATCGCCAGGCCGGCGGCGTCGGCCGCGCGGGCGCAGGTGTCCTGGAAATCCTCGGCCTCGCGGGCGCGTAGCTGCTTGAGCACGTAGTCAGCGACGGCCATCTTGCCGGGAGGGTTGCCGATGCCGGTGCGGATGCGGCTGAAGTCGCGGCTACCCATCTTGTCGATGATGGAACGCAGGCCGTTGTGGCCAGCATGGCCGCCGCCCACCTTAACGCGCACGTCGCCGGCGGGAATGTCGAGCTCGTCGTGGATTACGAGCAGCTCCTCGGCCTTGATCTTGTACTCGCGGCAGAGCTTGGAGATGGGACCGCCCGAGGTATTCATGTACGACTGTGGCTTGACCAGCACAATCTGGCGCTTGCCGCCCTCTTCCTCGGGGTCGTTGATGTTGATGAGCGCGACCTCGGCACCGGCCTGGTTTTTCCAGTACGTGACGCCGGCCTGACGGGCCAGCTCGTCGATTGCCTTAAAGCCGGCGTTGTGGCGGGTCTCGGCATACTCATCGCCAGGGTTGCCAAGTCCGGCAACCATGCGAATCTTGAGCGGCTGTGCAGCTGCCATGTTTGTCCTCCGTTACGTAAATAGTTCAATCAACGACAAAGGCTACCACGCCCGCCGAATGCGAGGCTTTGCTTCAGCGAAATCCCACCAGACAAAAGCACGGCCGCGGCAGAGCGAGCCGCCGGAACAGAAGAAACCCCCGCGCGACCTTTGCGAAGCAAGGGGGAGCGCGGGGGTTTCTTCTGTTCCGGCGGCGATGCGCCGGGTTGCAAGGACGATGCGACTACAGCGCGAAGTCGCCGCCGACGAGCGTGGAGACGGGCTCCTCGTGGTAAACGGCGGAGATGGCCTGAGCGAACTCCTCGGCGACCGAGATGGTCTTGATCTTGCCGCCGACCTCGACAGGGATGGCGTCGGTGACGACGCACTCGACGATCGGGGCGTCGTTCAGGCGCTCGATGGCCGGACCGGAGAAGATGCCGTGGGTGGCGCAGACGTAGATGTCGCCAGCGCCCATAGCCTTGAGCTCCTTGACGTTGGCGCACAGGGTGCCAGCGGTGTCGATCATGTCGTCGTTGATGACGCAGGTCTTGCCCTTGATGTCACCGATGATGCCCATGACCTCGGCGGCGTTGTGGCGCGGACGGCCCTTGTGGGCGATGGCCAGGTCGCAGCCGAGCATGTCGGACAGCTTCTTGGCGGCCTTGGCGCGACCCACGTCGGGGGAGACGACAACCAGGTTGTCGGTGTCGAAGTGCATGTCGTTGTAGTACTGGCCAAACAGCGGCAGTGCGGACAGGTGGTTAACCGGGATATCGAAGAAGCCCTGGATCTGACCCTGGTGCAGGTCGAGGGTGATGATGCGGTCGACACCGGCGCGCTCGAGCAGGTTGGCGACGAGGCGGGCGGTGATGGGCTCGCGCGGGCCGGCCTTGCGGTCCTGGCGGGCATAGCCGTAGTGGGTGATGACGGCGGTGATGGAGCGGGCGGATGCGCGCTTGGCAGCGTCGGTGGCGATGAGCAGCTCCATGAGCATGTCGTTGACGTTGCCGCCGGCCACGGACTGAATCAGGAAGACGTCGGCGCCTCGGACGGTCTCGTCGTAGCGGGCGTAAATCTCACCGTTGGCGAACTGCTTTAGCGTAAGGCCCGAAAGCTCGACCCCAAGGTACTCAGCGATCTTCTGAGCGAGGGGACGGTTGGAGGAACCGGAATACACGCGGATGGACTTGCGCATATTCTCCGACTTCTCGGGATCATTAATCGGCATTACCCTTCTCCTTTATACATCGAATGCCATATAGATGCCTTTTTGCATTGTAACCGTGCGGCGGGGTTATTCGGGTCTTGATAACGTCTTTACCGTCAACGGACACGAACCGACCACTCATCCGGTCGCGCAGGTCACGATAGAAAAAGGAGCCGTCCCCATGGAACAGCTCCTTTTGTGCTTGGCAAAGCGTTATGCCTCGTCGTCCTCGTGCAGACGGCGGCGATAATCGGCGGCCCAGCCCTCAATATTTACCTGACGGGCGCGGCCCAGACCGAGTGCGTCGGCCGGAACCGGCTCGGTGATGACGGAGCCGGCGGCCACGAGTGCACCGTCGCCAATCTGGGCGGGCGCGACCATCATGGTGTCGGAACCGATGAAGGCATCCTTGCCGATGACGGTCTTGTGCTTGTGGACGCCGTCGTAGTTGCAGGTGATGGAGCCCGCGCCTACGTTGACGCCGGAGCCCATGGTGGTATCGCCGATGTAGGACAGGTGGGGCACCTTGGAGCCCTCGCCGATCGTGGACTTCTTGATCTCCACGTGCGTGCCGGCCTTGGAGCCGTCGAGCATATGGGTGCCCGGGCGCAGGTAGGCGCGCGGGCCACAGTCGACGCCGTTCTCGATGACGGCCTCGATGGCGATGGTCTCATCGATGATGCAGCCGCTGCCGACGGTGGTGTCGGTGAGGCGGCTGTTGGGGCCGAGCTGGCACTCTTCGCCCACGGTGACGTGACCGATCAGATGCGTCTGCGGCCACACGATGGTGTCTCGGCCGATGACGGCATCGGGGCCGATCCAGGCCTGCGTGGGATCGATGAACGTGACGCCCTCGGCCATCCAGTGCTCGTTGATGCGGTCGCGCGCGATGGCGGTGAGCTGCGCGAGCTGGATGCGGCTGTTGACGCCCAGGCCGTCGCGGTAGTCGTCACAGTGGAAGATGGAGACCGCCTGGCCGTGACCCTTGAGGATTTCGAGCATGTCGGGTAGGTAGTACTCGGACTGCGCGTTGTCGTTGCCGATCTCGTTAATGTGGGCGGCAAGCTGCGCGCCGTCGAAGGCGTAGCAGCCGGCGTTGCACTCCAGCAGCGTGGCGGCTGTCTCTTATACACATCTC
>USOF01000130.1 GCA_900556285.1 uncultured Collinsella sp.
GTCGAAGGCAAGCTCGCCGCGACCGGCGCGGGCAAGGCAACCGGCAAGTTCTGCCTGGCCTCCACGCACCCCTCGCCGCTTTCGGCCAACCGTGCCACGGCAGAACTCCCCGCCTTTATGGGGTCGCGTCCCTTCTCGGCAGCCAATCGGCTACTCGAGCAGCACGGCTCGACCCCCGTCAACTGGACTTGCCTCGACTAAAAATCGAGGCATCAAAAACGCGCCCGACGGCTTTCCATCGGGCGCGTTTCCTATTCGGGCCAAATAAATTGTGTGCGGCCGGCCTCGCCGCCATCGATCAGCAGGCTCTGCCCGGTCATAAACCGGTTGGTCACGCCCACAAAGTAGATCCACTCGGCGATCTCTTGGGCGGTGGCCCAGCGCTTAAGCGGCGTGAGCTCCATAATCTGGTTCCACAGGTGTTCGTCTTCCATCACGCAACGGTTGAGCGGCGTGATAACGCCACCCGGGTCCACACTGTTGGCGATGGCCTGCGGCGCCAGGCGGTTTGCAAGGTTCTTGGTGTAGGCGATAACGCCGCCCTTGCTGGCAGCATAGGCGGGAAACTCCGAACCCGTATGGCCGCTCGCCGAGCCCACATTGACCACGGAGCGAATTGTCGGCGCCGGCTTGGCGGCAAGCCCCTCTCCCACAAAGGCGTAACGCTCGGTCACGTTGATGGTGCCACGCAGGTTGGCGGCGATGTCATCGGCCGAATCCTGCGTACCGGCAACGTTCACGATTACCTGGGGTTCAATATCGCCTGGAAACGAGTTAGGCTCGCGTACATCAACGATCAGATGGCGGTAGCGCTCGTGTTCGATCGCCGCCGGCAGCAGGTCAAAGCCCACGACCTCGTGGCCCTCGTCCAAAAAGCGCTGCACGCACGCGGCTCCGATACCGCCCGAAGCGCCCGTGATCAAAACCCGCATACTTGCTCCTTAGGCGGTTGCGTGGCGCTCGAGGTACTCGGCGCCCACATTCTCACGCTCCCAGCCACGCACAACCTTGTAGCCCACGGGGCTCAGGAAGACCTCGCACAGCAGCTCGGCAACAGCGCCGGTCAGCGAGCACATAAGGACCTGCACCCAGGTCCAACCAAAGAACGTGTGGCTCACCACAATGGCAAAGACCAGGTTGTCGATAAACTGGCCAACACCCGTGGACACATAGGAGCGGAAAGCGAAGCTCGCAAAGTTATTCTTTTTGAGCATACGGCCGAGCGACTGGTTGAGCGTGGAGTTAACCACGGCAGAGACGAGCATTGCCAGCGAAGAGCCCAGCACCACGTACCAGGTGCCGCCGATGGTGGCGTTAAGGGCAGTGTTAACCTCGATCATGCCCGTGTCGTAGTAGGCGCCCCACATACCGGGCGCGAGCGAGCATGCCCAAAAGCACAGACTCACGGCCAGGTTGACCAGCAGCGCGAGGATAGAGATTTTGATGGATGCCTTGGCGCCAAAGCGCTTGCAGATCATGTCCTGGCACAAAAACGAGACCCAGCTCACCACAAAGCCGCAATCGAGTGCCAGATACGGCAGGCTGATAAGTTCTTTGTTGGCCAGCAGGTTCATCATGATGACGCTCACGAAAAACAGCGAAACCGTTGCCGCGGGAATGCTCCGCAACAGGACCTTGTAGTCCTCCATGACCTTCTTGATCATTATGTACTCCTTTGGTTTTAGGTTTAACGAGCAGGATATCGGACCCGAACTGCTCGGACGCCCCGGTCTTGAGACGACGGTGGGTATGATAGCCGCTCACACGACATCAGGCAAGCAAACGGCGCGGCAGCCCCGCAGGGCCACCGCGCCGATGCGTTAAAAGGCCACGTTGCCAAACTCCGACAGGATAAGGTCGGGGTTGTGGTCGGTTGCCCAATCCACGTTCCACGGGCTCGTGAACAGCAGCAGCTTGCCGCCGCGCATGTCCTCGACGCGCAACGTGTCGCGCGTGAGCGAAAGGCCCGGGATATCGATGGTATCGGGGTCGTTCTGGATCCAGCGGATGTCCGTATAGGGCAGCGGCTGGCGACGAACCTCAACACGGTACTCGGCCTTGAGACGGCGCTCGAGTACCTCAAACTGCAGCACGCCGACCACGCCCACGATGACGCTCTCCATGCCGGCACCCAGCTCGCGGAAGATCTGGATGGCACCCTCTTGGGCAAGTTCCTCCATACCCTTGACGAACTGCTTGCGCTTGAGCGTGTCGACCTGCGTAATGCGAGCGAACATCTCGGGGGCAAACGTCGGGATCTGCGGATACTGCACGTGGCGCTTGCCGGAGCACACGGTGTCGCCGATGCTAAAGATACCCGGGTCGAACAGGCCCACGATATCGCCCGCGTACGCCTCGTCCACGATGGCGCGGTCATCGGCCATCATCGACGTGCCCGTGGCAAGCTTGAGCTTACGGTTGCCCTGCATGTGGAAGGCGTCCATGCCACGCTCGAACTTGCCCGAGCAAATGCGCACAAAGGCGATGCGGTCACGGTGGTTCTTGTCCATGTTGGCCTGAATCTTAAACACAAAGCCGCTAAAGTCGTCGCGGCAAGGATCGACCGGCTCACTGGTGAGCGTATCGGTATAGGCGCGCGGCGTCGGGGCCAGACGCAGGAACTCCTTGAGGAAGGGCTCCACACCAAAGTTGGTGAGCGCCGAGCCAAAGAACGCCGGGCTCAGCTTGCCGCAGGCCACGGCATCCAAGTCGAGCTCGTCGCCGGCGCCATCGAGCAGCTCGATGTCGTCCACCAGGTTCTTATGGTTCTCTTCGCCGATGAGCTCATCCATGGAAGGATCGCCCAACTCGGCCTCGACCTCGGCGACCTTCTTGGTGGCGTTGGCGTGACCATCGCCCTCAAAGGCGATAACGCGACGGGTCTGACGATCGAACACGCCGCGGAAGTTGCGGCCGCTGCCGATCGGCCAGTTCATGGGATACGTATTGATACCCAGGACGTTCTCGATCTCTTCCATGAGTTCAAACGGATCGCGAGCCTCGTGGTCGAGCTTGTTCACAAAGGTGAAGATGGGAATGTGACGCAGCGTACAGACCTTAAAGAGCTTCTTGGTCTGGGCCTCGACGCCCTTGGCGCCGTCGATGACCATGACCGCGGCGTCGGCGGCCATAAGCGTACGGTAGGTATCCTCCGAAAAGTCCTGGTGGCCGGGGGTATCGAGGATGTTGACGCAGGCGCCGTTGTAGGTGAACTGCAGCACCGAGGAGGTAACGGAAATACCGCGCTCCTTCTCGATGTCCATCCAGTCCGAGACGGCATGCTTGGCCGAGCTCTTGCCCTTGACCGAGCCGGCAGTCTGGATGCTGCCGGTATAGAGCAGCAGCTTCTCGGTAAGCGTGGTCTTACCGGCGTCCGGGTGGCTGATGATCGCGAATGTGCGGCGCGACGAGATTTCATCCGACAGGCTTGCCATGCGGATCCTTTCTTGCATTGAGTGCATTACGTCGATGTAACCGCCCTATTGTAGCCGCGAAATCCCGCTCTAGGGCGCCTATCAGGACAAATTCATCAGTTGGGGCCTGGGTAGCCGACCCAATCCGTATTTGCCTCTTGCATAACTGTGCATAGTGTATATATACTGTGCTTACAGGTTATATACACGTGTAGCCCAACAGCTAAGGAGCCGCTGTGGACATCATCCTATCCAATTCGAGCGACAAGCCCATCTACGAGCAGATAACCTCGCAAGTCAAAGCTCAGATCTTATCGGGCACGCTCGCTGCGGGAGCTAAACTCCCCAGCATCCGTGCACTCGCGAGCGATCTTGGCGTGAGTGTCATCACCACCAAGCGCGCCTACGCCGACCTAGAGCAACTCGGGTTTATCTGCACCGTGCAGGGCAAGGGCTGCTTTGTCGCCGAGGGCAACCAGGAACTCTTGCGCGAAAACCAGCTCTGCCATATCGAAGAGCTACTTGCGAAAGCGGCGAGCCAAGCCGAAACCCTGGGCGTCACGCGCGACAAGCTGCACGAGATGCTCGACCTGGTAGCCCCCGAAACTATGCAGTAGCTATCTGCAAGAAAGGCTATGCCATGCAAAACCTTTTAGAACTCAAAGGTATCTCACGCCGTGTGAGCGACCGCTTTTCGCTGCGCGACGTCACGCTTGCCGTGGAACCCGGCCAGATTGTTGGCTTTGTGGGCGCAAACGGCGCCGGCAAAACCACGACGATTCGAGCCGCGCTCGGGCTTATAAAGCTCGATGCCGGCGAGGTGCACCTGTTTGGGCAGCGCTGTGGCGCCGACGCGCCCGATGAAACGCAGCGTTGCCTGCGCACTCGTGTCGGCCTCGTGCTGGACACATGCCCCTTCCCTTCCACACTCAAGGTGACCGAAGTTGAGGCACTCGTAAGCCCGGCATACCCCACCTGGAGCCACGACACCTTCTCCAGCCTCATCGACCGATTTGGCCTCGATCCCAAGGCAAAGGTCAAGGACCTCTCCCGCGGCATGGGCATGAAGCTGCAGCTTGCCTGCGCGCTCAGCCACAAGGCCAAACTGCTCGTTTTGGACGAAGCCACCGCGGGCCTCGATCCCATGGCACGCGAGGAGCTGCTTGATGAGCTGCTTGCCTTTGTCGCCGACGGCCAGCACAGCGTGCTGCTCTCGAGCCACATTACGTCCGACCTCGAT
>USOF01000131.1 GCA_900556285.1 uncultured Collinsella sp.
GGCTACATCTTTTTGCTGACGTTTGCCAATACCTATGTGATGGCCCTTATCGTTGACCGCGTTCAAGCCGGTCCCGTGGCGGGTGACCAGGTGTTTGAGGTCTTCGGCCCCTATATCCTGGCGCTCGTACTCGTTAACCTGGTGGGTCAGATCCTCTCCAAGCTACAGGACTACACCGTCTACAAGCTCGAGATCGCAGGCAACTATCACCTGGCGCGTCTATGCTTCGACACGCTCTCCAACCAATCCATGACATTTCACACCAGCCGCTTTGGCGGATCGCTCGTGAGCCAGACGAGCCGTTTTATGAGCGGCTATACGGGGCTGGTGGACGTGACGGTGTATTCGCTCATCCCCACCATCACCTCGGTCATCTGCACCGTGGCCGCACTCGCCCCGGTGGTGCCGACGTTTACCGTGATCCTGGTGTGCATCATGGTCGTCTACATCGCGTTTGTCTGGCTTATGTACAAGCGCATCATGCCGCTTTCGGCCGCGACGTCCGCCGCGCAGAACAAGCTCTCGGGCGTGCTCTCCGACGCAGTCACGAACATCTTGGCCGTCAAGACCTGCGGGCGCGAGGACTTTGAACGCGATCTGTTCGACGCCGCCGATCGTGCCGCGCGCGATGCCGAGACGGTCTCGATGCACGCCATGATGCAGCGCAACTTTACGACCTCGGGCCTTATCGTCATCACCATGGCCGTGGTGAGTGTGTTCGTCGCGGGTGGCAACGCGTGGTTTGGCATCTCTGCCGGCGCGCTCGTCATGATTTTTACCTACACCTATAACCTCACCATGCGCCTGAACTACGTAAGCTCCATGATGCAGCGCATTAACCGCGCACTGGGCGATGCGGCCGAGATGACGCGCGTGCTGGACGAGCCGCGTTTGGTGGCAGACGACCCGGACGCCCCTGAGCTCAAAGTGACCGAAGGCGCGATTGATTTTGAGCACCTGAGCTTTGCGTACCGTGACGCTGTGGCGGGCGAGAGCGTGTTCGATGACCTGACGCTTCATGTGGCGGCGGGCCAGCGCGTGGGCCTGGTGGGCAAATCGGGCTCGGGTAAGACGACGCTCACCAAGCTGCTGCTGCGCCTGGATGATGTTCAGGGCGGCCGCGTGCTCGTGGACGGTCAGGATGTCTCGCGCTGCACGCAGCAGAGCCTGCGCCGTCAGGTTGCCTACGTGCCGCAGGAGGCGCTGCTGTTCCACCGCTCCATTCGCGAAAACATTGCCTACGGTCGTCCCAACGCCACTGATGAGCAGATCCGCGAGGCGGCTCGCTTGGCTAATGCGACCGAGTTTATCGACCGCCTGCCCCGTGGCTTTGACACCATGGTGGGCGAACGCGGCGTCAAGCTCTCGGGCGGCCAGCGTCAGCGCGTGGCTATCGCCCGCGCCATCCTAACCGACGCGCCGATTCTGGTGCTCGACGAGGCGACCTCTGCCCTCGACAGCGAGTCCGAGGCGCTGGTGCAGGAGGCGCTCGAAAACCTGATGCGTGGACGTACCTCCATTGTGGTGGCGCACCGCCTGTCCACCGTGGCGGCGCTCGACCGCATTGTGGTGCTGGCCGATGGCGAGATCGTCGAGGACGGCACGCATGCGCAGCTCGTCGAGGCGGGTGGCGAGTACGCGAGCCTGTGGAGCCGTCAGACCGGCGCATTCTTGGAGGCGTAAGCGTCTCGGACGTGGGACAATTGTGCCCATAAGTTTATTGTGCCGTTGAGCCGAGGAGTCGTTATGCCACGCGAGACCAATGCCGCCAAACGCGAGCGCGCCGTTGAGGTGTGCGAGCGTCTCAACCGTCGCTATGGCCCGGTCGAGTGCTTTTTGGACCACGAGAATCCCTTCCGCCTGCTGATCGCGGTGCTGCTCTCGGCGCAAACGACCGACGCGCAGGTCAACAAGGTGACGCCGAAGCTGTTTGCCCAGTGGCCCACGCCCGAGGCCATGGCCGGGGCGAGCGTGGCTGACGTGGCAGACACCATCAAGTCACTCGGCTTCTACAAGAGCAAAGCCAAGCATGCCGTCGAGGCCGCACAGATGATCGTCGCCGACTATGGCGGCGAGGTGCCGGCCGACATGAAGGAACTCGTGAAGCTGCCGGGTGTGGGACGCAAAACGGCGAACATCGTGCTCAACGTGGGGTTTGGCATTGTCGAGGGCATCGCGGTCGATACACACGTCAACCGCATCGCACACCGCCTGATGCTGAGCCCCAAGACGCATGCTAAGGAGCCGCTCAAGACCGAGCAAGATCTGCTCAAGATTTTGCCGCACGAGTATTGGGAGTCGGTCAACCACCAGTGGATCACCTTTGGTCGCGAGATCTGCGATGCCCGCAAACCCAAGTGTGACGAGTGTCCGCTGGCAGATTTGTGCCCCAGCGTGCGCGTAGCGGGGTAGGGCGGAACGCATCTTCGTCTGGCGTTTTTTGCGGGGCTGGGTTTGCCCTTGAGCCGGAGTCCTCTCCATGCGCTACCATGACAGACAATGTATTTGACGTACGACCCGCCGAGCTTGCCCCGGCGGGCTTTTGGCGTTGCAATGCCGGAGGAACAGCATGCTCATTCACCGTATAGCCGCGCAGCTCTACACTGCCGAGGCGCTGCAGACCGTCGAGGCGGGACTCGATGCTGGCGAGGACGTGACGCTGGCCGTGTCGCAGTCGGGCCGCACGCTTATGGCGGCCGCCCAGTTTGCGCGCCGTCCGCGCCCGACGGTCTACATTGTGAGCGGCGAGGATGCGGCCGATCGCGCCGCGCGCAGCCTTGCCGCCTATGTGGGCCTGGCGCACGTGTGCCGCTTTCCCGAGCGCAAGGACTATCCGTGGCGCGAGCAGGCGCCCGACGACGCCGTGGTAGCGCAGCGCTGCGAGGCCCTGGGACGCATCGTGCGCGGGGACAACTGCATCATGGTTGCCTCGGCTCGCGCGTTGCTGCGCTGCGTGCCGCCAGTCGAGAGCCGCTACTGGGAGTCCACGATCTTTGCGGTGGGCGAGGAGATTCCTTTTGACGAGGTGCCGCATCGCCTGGTGGGCATGGGCTACACCAATGCCGGCGCCGCTGATGCGCCCGGTCTGTTCCGCGTTCACGGCGACACCGTCGAGGTGTTTCCCGCGCAGGAGAAAGCGCCCGTGCGCATTGAGTTCTTTGGCGACGAGATTGACCGCATCCGCCGCATGGTGAGCTCAACGGGGCAGACCATCGGTAACGAGGACAGTATTGAGATCTTCCCCTGCCGTGAGCTGGCGCTTACCGACGAGGCCGTCCACAACATGCATGTGGCGCTCTATCGCGCCAGCCAGGACGACAGCAAGCTGGCGGCGCTGCTCGAGATGGTGGATGCGCGCATCGTCACGCCCGAGCTCGACCGCTTTTTGCCGGTGATGTACGGCCAGACCGTGAGCCCGCTGGCACACGTGAGCGGCAAGGCGCTCGTGGTCCTGTCCGAGCCGCGCTCGCTGTTCGACGACTGTCTGCGCGCCTACGAGGATATCGAGGCGCGTGCCGGCGAGGCAGGGATTGACCGCCTGGATGGTCTGTACGTGCGCGCTCAACAGCTCGATTTTGGTGCCCAGCAGCGCTTGAACTACGTAAGCCTCATCCGTGCCGGCGGTGCGGTGACGGCCGAGCTCAAGATTGAGCAGCCTGCTATCGCAGGCTCGGACAACCGTTTTATGACGCGCGTTCAGGAAGTCGTGGGCAAGCGCTATGCCTGCGTGTTTGCCATTCCCGACCGCGGCGCGCGCGAGTCGATGGAGCTCACCTTTGGCGACGAGGGCATTACCTTTGAGGAATCGCTGACGGCCGCGCCCGAAAACGCCGGCGTCATTGGCGAGCGCGTGCGCGTGGCGGCGGCAGATTCTGCCGATCGTGCTGCCCGTCAGGATGCTCATGCTGCAATTCGCGAGCGTAAGGCTGACGCGCTCAACGCCCGCTCGCTCGAGGCGGGCGCGGCCCAGGCTGCCGCCGGTGCTGCCGTGCCCACTATCTCGCGCGGACGCGTGACCTTTGTCGATGCCGCTTTGCCGCAGGGCGTGGTGGTGCCCGATGCCAACCTGGCCGTGTTCTCGATCGCCGACCTCAACGCCCGCATGGATGCCAACCGCGCGCGCAGCCGCCGTAAGGTGGACATTACGCAGATCACGTTCCCGTTTAAGCCGGGCGACTACGTGGTGCACGCTACCCACGGCATCGCGCTCTTTAGCGAAATCGCGCGCCAGGAAGTGGGCGGCAAGGAGCGCGACTACTTCTTGCTGGAATATGCCGATGGCGACAAGCTCTACGTGCCGCTCGAGCAGGTCGACCGTATCACGCGATACGTTGGTCCCGACGGTGACAAGCCGCGCCTGACCAGGCTCAACACAGCCGACTGGACGCGCGCCACCAACAAGGCGCGCAAGAACGCCAAAAAGCTGGCGTTTGACCTGGTCGATCTGTATACGCGCCGCTCGTCGATTACCGGCATCGCCTGCCCGCCCGATACGCCCGAGCAGATCGAGATGGAGGAGAGCTTCCCTTACGACGAGACGCGCGACCAGCTGGAGGCCATCGCCGACATTAAGGCCGACATGGAGGCGCCCAAGCCCATGGA
>USOF01000132.1 GCA_900556285.1 uncultured Collinsella sp.
GCCGTGAATTTTCGCATCGCCGAGCTTCCGGATGATGCCTTGGTGAATGAGATTCGCTCGCACACAACCGTGCTGCCCGGGTCGCTTGCGGTCAAGGTGGCCCATGACGGCGCGGATGAGGACAAGGACGTGGCGGGGGACCACAGCGCACCGCGCGCCAAGCACATGAAGGGGGGCGACCAGTAATGAAAAACATCATCAACCTGTTCAAACACGATCTTTCCAACATTCGCAAGAGCGTCATCGGCCTTATTGTGATGGTGGGCCTGGTCATTGTCCCCGTGCTCTATGCCTGGTTCAACATCGCGGGCAGCTGGGACCCGTATGGCAATACGGGCAACCTTAAAGTGGCGGTCGCCAACAGCGACGAGGGTTATACAAGCGATTTGATTCCCATCAAGATCAACATGGGCGACAACGTAACCTCTGCTCTGCGCGCCAACGATGCGTTGGACTGGGTGTTTGTGGATGAGGACGCGGCGATCGAGGGCGTGAAGTCTGGCGAGTACTACGCGGCAGTGGTGATACCGCAGGAGTTTTCGGCAGATATGATGACCTTGTTTTCAACCGAGGTGAAGCACTCTGAAATCATCTATTACGAGAACCAGAAGGCAAACGCCATCGCCCCGCGCGTGACCGATAAGGGCGCAAGCACGGTGCGCCAGCAAATCGACGAGACCTTTACCCAGACCATTGGCGACATTGGCCTAGCTACCAGCTCGAGTTTGCTTGAGTTCATGGATAGCGATGAGGTCAAGAATTACGTGTCAAACCTTAGCTCTACGCTGGATGGCGGCATCAGCAGCCTGCGCGACGCGGCGTCCACCGCCGGTTCGTTTGGCGGGCTCATGGGGTCAACCTCTAGTTTGGTGTCTTCTGCCGGCGACCTGTTGGGCACGTCTGGCGAGACGTCCGACCGCTCGCAAGAGCTTTTGACAGATGCCAAGGCCGGCCTGGCGAGCGTTCAGGGCGCGCTTGGCGACTCGGCCGACTCCATCAATGACGCCCTGGCCTCTGTGTCCGGCAGTTTTGATGACGTTTCAAGCGCTGTGGACGATGTGTTCGACGCGGCGGGAACCCAATCGCAAGATACCCAGGATCAAATGAATGCCTTGGCAGATAAGGTGGGCGCGCAGGCGTCCAAGATCGAGGCGATCACGGCGGAGATCTCCGCCCTGCTCGAGGGCGACGATACCTACCGATGCCTCCTGACGGTGCCGGGCATCGGGCCCAAAACCGCTTCCGAGCTTGCGATCTCCATCGACATCGAAGACTTCCCCAGTCACGACAGGCTCGCGTCGTACTGCGGCTTGGCGCCGCGCAACCGCCAGTCGGGAACCTCGATCTCCTCGGTGACGGCATCGCGCCAAGGCAACAAGAGGCTGAAGAACCTGCTCATATTCTCATGTAACTGCCTTACCCGGACAGAGGGGAGATGGGGCGACTACTACACCAGGTGCCGGGAGCGGGGCATGTCGCACGGCAAGGCGCTCAAGGCGCTGGCGCGAAAGAGACTGAAGGTCATCTACGCGGTAATGCGAGACAGGGTGCCTTACGCAGCCTAGCCGAAACGCACCGAGCAGACTGAAGCCCACCGGCCTAATGGCTTGGCGTCAGCATGCCGCGATTCGGTCGCACGGAGAGCATTTCCCAGTTGACAAAACTATAGGAACACCCCCACCTGTTACAGATTGAGATGTTTCTGTCCGACCACTGCCCCGACCTGCCAAATCGTTGACCCCCGTGTTACACTAACCCGAGCTGTAACTACCCCGAAAGGTACCCGTAATGTCCAAGTACATCTCCGAGCTCATGTCGCCGCAGCTTATGGGCGTCATCTATGCCTTCGTTGGCTTTATCATCGCCCTGTACGTGCTGTCGGTCGTCTATGTGTTCATTGACGCTCGCCGCCGCGGCGCCAGCGCCTACGTGGCATGGGGCATCATCGCCCTCATCCCGTTTGTGGGCCTCATCGCCTACCTGGTCCTGCGCCCGCACTCCTACGCGGCCGACCGTGAAGAGCAGGAGCTGGACATGGCCCTGCGCGAGCGCCAGCTTGCCCAGTACGGCACTTGCCCGCAGTGCGGCGCCCCCATCGAGAAGGACTTTGTGGTCTGCCCGGTGTGCGATACCCAGGTTCGCAACGTGTGCCCCAGCTGCCATCGCCCGCTCGACGCGCACTGGAAGGTCTGCCCCTACTGCCGAACTCGCATTCAGTAACGCATCCATCGCCGGGGCGGCCGCAAGCCACGGGCGCGCCGCAACCACGCGCACCCCGCCCCACACGATGAAGCATGCGTAGAAAATCGCCCGCCGTGCCATTAAGGTGCGGCGGGCGCTTGTATACCAAGGCAACCTGCCTATAATGATGCAAGTCAAAAACGCCGAGCGCATCGCACACACTTGCATCAGGCATCCGAGAGGAGAAAACATACCCATGAAGGCACTCTACAATGACGGTTCGGTGGCCGAGCTCCCGCAGGACGAGGTCACGCACGTCATCCGCCACTCTGCCGCGCACATCATGGCGCAGGCCATCAAGCGCCTGTACCCCGAGGCCGACTTTGCCTACGGCCCCGCGACCGACAACGGTTTTTACTACGACGTCGATCTGCCCGAGGGCGTCAAGATCAGCGAGGACGACTTCCCCGCGATCGAGGCCGAGATGAAGAAGATCGTCAAGGAGAACCTCAAGTTCACCGTGTACGAGAAGCCCCGCGCCGAAGCTATCGCCCTTATGGAGGAGCGCGGCGAGAAGTACAAGGTCGAGCACATCGGCGACCTGGACGACGACGCCCGCATCACCTTCTACCAGCAGGGCGACTACATCGACATGTGCGTCGGCCCCCATATCTGTTACACCAAGGCTCTGAAGGCCTTTAAGCTCACCGGCGTCTCGGGCGCCTACTGGAAGGGCGACAAGGACAACAAGATGCTCACCCGCATCAACGGCGTCGCCTTTGCCACCAAGGAAGAGCTCGACGAGCACATGCACATGCTGGAGGAGGCCAAGAAGCGCGACCACCGCAAGATCGGCCGCGAGATGGACCTCTTTATGATGCGCGACGAGGCCCCCGGCTTCCCGTTCTTCCTGCCCAACGGCATGATCCTTAAGAACACGTTGCTGGACTACTGGCGCGAGATCCACCACAAGGCCGGCTACGTGGAGATCTCCACGCCGCTCATCATGAACAAGCAGCTGTGGAAGACCTCGGGCCACTGGGACCACTACAAGGACAACATGTACTCCACCGTCATCGACGACGAAGAGTACTGCATTAAGCCCATGAACTGCCCGGGCGGCGTGCTGGTGTACGCCTCCAAGCCGCACTCCTACCGCGAGCTGCCCATTCGCGCCGGCGAGATTGGCCTGGTGCACCGTCACGAGCTGCGCGGCGCCCTGCACGGCCTGTTCCGCGTGCGCTGCTTTAACCAGGACGACGCCCACCTGTTTGTGCGTCCCGACCAGTTGACCGACGAGATCGTGGGCGTGGTCAACCTCATCGACTCCGTGTACCAGAAGTTTGGCTTTAAGTACCACGTTGAGCTTTCCACCCGCCCCGAGGACTCCATGGGTTCCGACGAGGACTGGGCGCGCGCCGAGGAGGGTCTCCGCACCGCTCTGGAGCAGCTGGGCATGGACTACGAGGTCAACGAGGGCGACGGCGCCTTCTACGGCCCCAAGATCGACTTCCACCTGGAGGACTCGCTCGGCCGTACCTGGCAGTGTGGTACCGTTCAGCTCGACTTCCAGATGCCGCTCAACTTTGATTTGGAGTACGTGGACGCCGACGGCACCAAGAAGCGCCCCATCATGCTGCATCGCGTGTGTTTTGGCTCCATCGAGCGCTTCATCGGCATCCTGATCGAGCACTTCGAGGGCAAGTTCCCCACTTGGCTCGCTCCGCTGCAGGTCAAGGTCCTGCCCGTCTCCGAGAAGAGCCGCGACTACGCCCACACCGTCTGCGATCAGCTCGTTGCCGCCGGCGTCCGCGCCAAAGTGGACGATCGCGACGAGAAGATTGGCTACAAGATTCGCGAAGCACAGCTCGAAAAGGTGCCGTACATGGTCGTTGTCGGCGATAAGGACATCGAAAACAACACCATCTCTATCCGTAAGCGCAAAGAGGGCGACCTCGGCGCCATGACCGTAGAGCAGTTCCTTGAAAAGATTGTTCCGGATCGCGACAACAAAGTCATTGACTGATCGAATACAATATAATATAAGATAAAGAACACCGTCCGCTCGGAGCTTTTCCGAACGGGCGGTGTTTTGTTATCTATGGATCGCGTGAAAGATATACGGTTAATCCTTCAGCTTGTCCCGCGAGACGATTTTCAGCTGCGATTTCTCTGCCAGCTGTCGGTATTCCGTCGGCGTGATGCCGAAGTACTTCTTAAATAACCGGCAGAACGCAGAAGATTCCGAAAAGTGGTACATTTCGGTCACTTCTTTCACGGATAACCCGCGGTGGATGTGCTCTGCGGCGGCGTTCATGCGTATACGGTTAATGTAATTGCTCCTGTCTCTTATACACATCTCCGAGCCCACGAGACTCCTGAGCATCTCG
>USOF01000133.1 GCA_900556285.1 uncultured Collinsella sp.
CCTGGATGTCTCGGCGACGGCCGTCCTTGGCCGAACCGCCTGCCGAGTCGCCCTCGACAATGAAGAGCTCGGTCATCTCGGCGTCGGCCAGGTCACACATCGTCAGCGCGACCACCATATGCGTGACGCCCAGTAGCTCCAGCACATGCACGTGCTCGCGCGTCTGCGGCATTACACCCTCAACGGCAGAGACCACCAGCACGGCAACGTCGATGCCCGTCGCACCCTGCACCATGGCGCGCAAGTAATGCGCATGCCCCGGCACGTCGACCAGGCCCACGATCTTGCCGCTCGGCAGTGCCAGCTCGCCAAAGCCAAGCTCAACGGTCATGCCGCGACGACGCTCAACTTCCAGGCGGTCAGGGTTTTTGCCCGTCAGCGCCTCGATGAGCGCCGACTTACCGTGATCGACATGTCCTGCCGTACCTACGATAACGGGACACTCCACCAGCGCTTGAATCTCACTCATCGAGCAATCGCCTTCTCAACGCATGCGGCAAGCGTCGACGCCGCTGTCTCGATATCGCGGTCGCCCACGAGTGTGCGCACATCAAACAAAATGCGATCGTGCGAGGTTCGCGTGACAACCGGAGTGTCGAAGTCCTGGACGAGCGAGCGCTTGAGCGCGTCGACCGTCAGGCGCTCGTCAACAAGACGCACGGCAACGCACATCGTGGGCAGCTCCACGGTAGGCAGCGAGCCGCCACCGGGGGTCGAGGACTCCTCGACAATCTCCAACTCAACGGCGCACGAGCAACCGGCCTTATCGAACCCGGCGACCATACGATCGCGCAGCTTGCGGGCACGCCGCTCCAGATGAGTCTGCGGAAGCGTGAGCATGCTGAGCACCGGAATATCGCGATGGGCAACATCGGCGCCGTCCATGTAGATTCGCAGCGTGGCCTCGAGCGCCGACAGAGCCAGTTTGCCCGGACGCAGAGCGCGCATGAGCGGATGTGCGCCGCAGGCCTGGACCAGATCGCGACGGCCCATGATAATGCCCGCCTGTGCGGCACCGAGCAATTTATCGCCCGAGCACGACACCAGATCGAGCCCTGCCGAAACCGAAGCCGGCGTGGTTTCTTCGCCGCCGCGCACCAAGATGTCATCGGGCACAAGCGCGCCCGAGCCCTGGTCCTCGTAGAACAGCAGGCCATGCTTGTGAGCAAGCGCCGCAAGCTCCCGAGAACTCACCTCCTCATGAAAACCCTCGATGCGATAGTTGGAAGGATGAACCTTCAGGATCATGGCCGTTTCGGGCGTGATGGCGCGCTCGTAGTCGCCCAGATGCGTGCGGTTGGTGGCGCCGACCTCGACGAGTTTGGCGCCCGAGGCCGCCATGACGTCGGGGATGCGAAAGCTGCCGCCAATCTCGACAAGCTCGCCGCGGCTGACGATGACCTCTTTGCCCGCGGCATGGGTCGCCAGCACCAGCAGCACAGCGGCGGCGTTGTTGTTGACCACGAGCGCGTCCTCGGCACCGGTAAGTGAGCGGACCAGCTGCGCGGCATGCTCCTTGCGCGACCCGCGCGAGCAGGTGTCGACGCTGTACTCGAGCGTGCTGTAGCCGCGCGCGACCTCGGCCACGGCCTTGGCGGCCGACTCCGCGAGCGGGGCGCGACCCAAGTTGGTATGGATGACCACACCCGTGGCGTTGACGGCGGGGCGCAGGCTCGGCAGCGCGGATCGATGCGCACGCCACTCAATCGCCGATGCCAGCTCGCGCTTAGAGCGCGGGGCGGCACCGGCGCGAATGGCGGCGCGCTCCTCGTTGAGCTCGGCCGTGACGGCGGCATGCACCCCCGCATCGCAGGTCTCCCCCGCCGCTTTCACTACCGGCCACTCGGTAAGCAGCTCGTTGACGGAAGGAATGGCACGCAGGTGGGCGCGCACCTCATCGGACATCTTCTGGCTATCGCTCATGTGCGGCCTTTCAAAAGAAACGTGGATCAGTCGAATACATCAGCTGAGTCAATTACTCGTCATTATCCCCGCGCGCGACAATCTTTTCCACGCGAACGGCGTTTTCCTGGGTGAGCGCGGCGCCCGTCAACGGGTCCCAACGCAATGGCGTATGGTCGAGCGGGCCCACGCCCAAGGCTTGAGCGCCACCGACATCGGCACCAAACGAACGTCCGCCGGGGGCGGCCGATGTAAAGATGCACGCCGGATGCAGATACGGCGTCGTCTCCACGCGCACGCGGTCGCGGCCCATATCGCTCACGAGCTCGACGATCTCGCCGTCGGCGATGCCCATGCGCGTAGCAGCATCGGCATTCATCTGCACGGCATCCAGGTCCAATCCAGCCTCGGCGGCACCTTGGGCCGCAAGCCTTCGCGAGGTATGCGACTCAAAGGGTCGATTGCCGCTAATGAGGCGAAACATTCCTGGGCCGGGCTCTACCATGGGAGCGATCCAGTTGGGTACACGACCCAGACCGGCTCGTTCCCATACGTCGCTTGCCAGCGCAATTTTGCCGCCATCCAGGGGAATCGCCGGCTCGCCCGTACGCGACGGCAACGTAACACCCGTGTCGGCCCAGCCGCGTTCCTTGAGCTCGTCCAGATCGATCCCAAACGGTGCCACCTGGGCAGCCGCCAGATTGTCAGACGTAAACTGGAAGTACTCGCCCACGCCACACGCCTGCGCCAGACCGGCAAAAATCTCCCGACCGGGACGTGTGTCGTCATGCTGCACGGGCAGCACGGCATTGCGGAAGAACACGCGCGCATCGTTGGCGCCTGTCACCGTTCCCACGCCACGGTCGGCCTCCAGATACGTCACATCGGGTAGCACGAAGTCGGAAGCGCGCGCTGTCTCGGACCAGCGAATATCAATCGTCACGAGCAGGTCGAGCTGCTGCAAGATGCCCAACCAAGCCTGCGCATTGCCATAGCCAGCACCGGGGTTACTGGCATAGACGATGAGCCCACGCAAATCGCCGGCCAGAATCGACTGACCGATGGTCGTGCACAGACCGCGCACCGGATCGACCAGTGGATAGCGCTCGGACCCCAGCTTGGGCTCGCGCGGCACCGGCGGCGTCGCAAAGCGCGTGGGATCGAGGTCGCCCAACACAAGCGGCGTGGGCGGATTGAGCGCGCCACCCGCATGTCCAATACAGCCCAGCAGCACATCGACCAGGCAGATAGCACGCGCGGTCTGGGTGCTGTTGGCATACGCAATGCCGATGCCACCATGAAAGCCAGCGTCCACCACCGCAGCAGGCGCCGCCACAGCCAAATCACGCGCAGTCGCACGGATATCGTCCGCCGGCACGTCGCACATCGACTCGGCCCACTCAGGCGTCCAAGCAGCAGCCGCCTGCGCCAGCTCATCAAAACCCGTGGTATAGCGGGCAACAAACTCGCGGTCGTACAAGTCCTCGGCAATGAGCACATGCGCGATACCCAGCAGCAAGGCCAGGTCGCAGCCCGGGCGCACGCGCAGCCAGCGGTCTGCAAGCGCCGCAGAGCCACTGCGCCGCGGGTCCACGACGATGATTTTCGCCCCGCGCCGGCGTGCGTCATTCAAGGCGTCGACTGCCCCCATCGAAGACGAGTCCACCAGCGAACGCCCCAGGTACATGATGCAATCGGTATGCGCAAGGTCGGAGGCGGGACTATAGCCCAGGCTGTGCTCCCAGCCGGTGAGACGGCTTACCTCGCAGGCACCGTCGGCACCGTACACGTTAGGCGAGCCCAGCGCATGCATAAAGCGATAGGCCCAGTAGCGGTCGAACGAGGGAACACCGAGCGTCATGCCCAGCGCACGAGGCCCGCACTCGTCAACAATGCCCAAAAGGCGCTCGGCAATCTGCGCGAACGCCTCGTCCCACGAAATCACATCGAACCCCGAGCCATCCTGGCGGCGTCGCATGGGGTGCACGATGCGGTCGCGCTCGTCAAACGGCATGTCCAGGCGATGCCGCCCGCGGGCACACAGGGCTCGCGCCGCGCACGGATGCCCCGGCACCGGCAACTCGGCCACCACGCGACCGTCCTCAACGCGTGCCGCAAAGGCGCAATCGGCATAGCATCCCCCGCATGTGGTCACCACGGCGCGACCGTCACGCTTCACAGCAGATGCCATCTCGATTACCCCTTTCATCAGCCAAACACAACAGGCCAAAAGCCCGGCAACGAGCCCCAGACCCAAAAAGCCTCCCGCACGGCAACGCCCCGCGGGAGGCCCAACGTCAAACAGACGGTACCTTACGCCTCGGACTTCTTGGCGTAGATAAACCAGTAGCCGAGCGCGACCAGAACCGCGCCGCCCGCGATGTTGCCCAGCGTGGCAGCGGACAGATTAAACGCAATGCCCGCAGCGTTGAGTGCATCGGCACCGGCGACGTCGGCACCATAACCGCACGCGTGCATCACGGCACCCATGGGCAAAAAGTACATGTTGGCAACGCAGTGCTCAAAACCGCATGCCACAAAGGCGGCGATGGGCAGCAGAATGCCAACAACCTTATCGACCACGGTCTTGCCGGCGGTACCGATCCACACGGCCAGGCACACAAAGATGTTGCACAGGATGCCGCGGAAGAAGAT
>USOF01000134.1 GCA_900556285.1 uncultured Collinsella sp.
CCACCCGCAAGCCTGTGCCCCACTTCCGAAATATATGGCTCAGCCCCACCTTCTCAGCGGGTTGAGCCGAGCACTGACCGCACCATTCATTGTCAGCACCGCCCCAGACCAAGCCAGAGAAAGATGGCGCGGCGACAGCCAGATGGCCGCCACCGCGCCTCACACATTATTTCGGCAAGCCGCTGTTAGCGTCGGAATAATTTAGCTACTTCACACCGCGTCCCAGACGCTTGGCGACCGATGCAACGGCCTCCTCGCTGGCCGACCCGCAGCTCACACAGCCGTCATGAGCACGCATCTGGCAGGTGACCTCATCCATCGCGAGCGGCGCCACCTTCTCAAGCTTAAAGCCCTTGCCGGCGCGCATGTTTTCCTTGGCCACGCTGATCATGAGCTTAATACGGTTGAGCTGGTTGACCTCGGACGCACCAGGATCATAGTCCACCGCGACGATATTGCTCTCGGGATGCTGGCGGCGCAGCTCCTTGATCACGGCCTTACCCACCACGTGGTTGGGCAGGCACGCGAAGGGCTGCGTGCAGATGATGTTGGGCGCGCCATGGTCAATCAGGTCGAGCATCTCGGCCGTGAGTAACCAGCCCTCGCCCATGTTGTTGCACACCGAGAGCACCGTGCGAGCCTTGTCCGCCATGGTGCCGATGCGCTCGGGTGCCTCAAAGCGGCGGGACTTTTCGAGCATCTCCTCCACCGGCGTGCGCATCCAGTCCACGAGCTTAATGAGCGCCTGCATGCTAGCGCGCGCCGTGGCAGAGCTTCCCAGCTCGTCTTTTTGAAGCTCGGCGTTGCTCATGGAGTACAGGAAGAAGTCGAGCAGGCCCGGCACCACGGCCTCGCAGCCCTCGCGCTCGATAACGTCGACCACGTGGTTGTTGGCTGTGGGGTGGAACTTGACCAAGATCTCGCCAACCACGCCCACGCGCGGCTTGGTACCCTCGCCCACGAGCGGCATGGTGTCGAACGCGCGGATGGCCTCGCGAGCAAGCTTGGTGTAGTTATGCCTGTTGAACTTAGGCGCCAGCTTGCGGGCGCGCGCCATGTACTCCTCGTAGAGCGCGTTGGCGGCACCGGGCGTGGCCTCGTACGGGCGGCAGCGGTAGAGCATCTGCATCATCACGTCGCCAAAGAGCACCGCGTACACGGCCTGCTTGAGCAGCGCCGGCGTAATCTTAAAGCCGGGGTTGTCCTCACCGAGCGCCACGGCCGAAAGCGAAATCACCGGGATCTCGGGGTGGCCGCTCTCGCGCAGCGCCTTGCGGATGAGCGCGATGTAGTTGGTGGCACGGCAGCCGCCGCCGGTCTGGCTGATAACCACGGCTGTCTTGGACAGGTCGTATCGACCGCTCTCGATGGCCTCCATAATCTGGCCCGTCACCAGGATCGACGGATAGCAAATGTCATTGTTCACGTAGCGCAGGCCAGCCTCGACGGCATCGTGGTCGGTCGAGGGCAGCAGCTCCAAGTTGTAGCCGGCACCGCGGAACACCTCTTTGACCAGGTCAAAGTGAATCGGCGCCATCTGCGGGCACAGGATGGTGTAGCCCTCCTCGCGCATCTGCTCGGTAAAGGGCACCTTGGGCCACGCGGTCGAAGCACTCTCACGCTGCGCCTCAAACGTGTACTTGCGGCTCGCGAACGCGAGGGCATCCGTGGAGGGCGTCACCGGCGCGGCATCGCCCTGCTCGTAGGCCTCGCCCGCGGCCGTGGCCTCGGCCAAGCGCTCGGCCTCCTGGTCCTTGAGCGCCGCCATGAGCGAGCGGATGCGGATGCGCGCGGCACCCAGGTTGGACACCTCGTCGATCTTGAGCACGGTGTAGATCTTGCCGCTGGCCTCCAGGATCTCCTGCACCTGGTCGGTAGTCAGGGCATCGAGACCGCAGCCGAAGGAGTTGAGCTGGATCAGGTCCAGGTCGTTGCGCATCGTCACAAAGCGGGCGACGGCGTACAGGCGGCTGTGGTACATCCACTGGTCGACGACGCGAATCGGACGCTCGGGCTTCACCAGGTGCGCAAGCGAATCCTCGGTAAAGACCGCAAAGCCAAAGCTCGAGATAAGCTCGGGCAGGGCATGGTTGATCTCGGGGTCGTTATGGTAGGGACGACCGGCAAGCACGATGCCGTGACCGCCGTGGTCCTCGACCCACTTGAGAGCCTCCTCGCCCATGGTCTGGATGTCCTCGTGGAAACGCGCATCGGCCTCAAAGGCAGCGTTGACGGCGGCATCGACCTCGGAGCGCGTGATCTTGGGTCCACGCACGCGACCGCGACCGGCTTGCGCATCGGCCACACGGTCGACGGCGAGCACCTGGTACAGACGACGCTTGAGCTCGGTCTTGTCGTGATAAGGCACAAACGGGTACAGGAACTCGATGTTCTGCTCGCGAATCTCGTCGATGTTGAGCGCCAGCGCCGTGGGGTAGCTCATGACGATGGGGCAGTTGTAACAGTTGCCGGCGGTCGGATCCTCCTTGCGCTCCCAGCGCACGCACGGCATCCAGATGAAGTCGACATCGCGGTCGATGAGGTTCATCACATGGCCGTGGCTCATCTTGGCCGGGTAGCACACGCTCTCGGACGGCATGGACTCGATGCCCGCCTGGTAGGTCTTCTTGCTCGACTGGTCGGACAGCTGCACGCTAAAGCCCAGGCGCGTAAAGAACGCGTGCCAGAAGGGATAGTTCTCGTACATGTTGAGCGCGCGCGGGATACCCACGGTGCCGCGCGGGGCCTCGTCGGGACTCAGGATCTCGCGGTTAAAGAGCAGCTCGTTTTTCTTTTTGAAAAGGTTGGGGGCCTCAGTCTTCTGCTTTTTGTGGCCGGCGCCCTTCTCGCAGCGGTTGCCGGTAATGAAGCGCCTGCCGCCGCCAAAATCGTTGACGGTAAGCTGGCAGTTGTTAGAGCAACGGCCGCAACGGACATGCTTTTGCGTCACGGTAAGGTGCGCGATGTCCTCGGCCGAGAGGATGGTCGAAGTGCCGTCGGCGCCGGCGCGATCGCGGGCGAGCAGGGCCGCACCGTAGGCGCCCATGCAGCCGGCGATGTCGGGACGTACGGCATGAACGCCGGTGAGCTGCTCAAACGCACGCAGCGTAGCATCGGACATAAAGGTGCCGCCCTGGACGATCACCTGGCTGCCGATCTCCTTGGGGTCGCCCAGCTTAATGACCTTGAACAGGGCGTTCTTGATGACGGAATAGGACAGGCCGGCCGCGATGTCGCCCACCGTGGCGCCTTCCTTTTGCGCCTGCTTGACGCGCGAGTTCATAAAGACCGTGCAGCGGCTGCCCAGGTCGACGGGAGCCTTAGCATGGATGGCGGCATCGGCGAACGCGCGCACGTCCATGTTCATAGAGACGGCGAAGCTCTCGATAAAGCTGCCGCAGCCCGACGAGCAGGCCTCGTTAAGCATGATGTGTTCGATAACGCCGTCCTTGACGCGCAGGCACTTCATGTCCTGGCCGCCGATGTCCAGAATGAACTCGACGCCGGGCAGGAACGCCTTGGCGCCGCGCAGGTGCGCGACGGTCTCAATCTCGCCGGAGTCGGCCTTGAGGGCCTCGATGAGCAGTGCCTCGCCGTAGCCTGTGGTGGTCACGTGGCCGATGGTGCAGCCCGCGGGGATGTGGTTGTAGAAATCGGCCATGATGACCTTGGCCGTGCCTAGGATGTCGCCGTTGTTGTTGCCGTACCAGGTGTGCAGCAGCTGGCCGTCCTCACCCACGAGCGCGGCTTTCATGGTGGTGGAGCCGGCGTCGATGCCGATGAACACGCGGCCGGTGTAGCCGTCGAGTTTGCCCTTGGGGACGACTTCCTGGTCGTGGCGGGTTTTGAACTCGGCAAAATCCTCGTCGGTGGCAAAGAGCGGGTCCAGGCGCTCGACCTCGGCGCCCTGCGTATCACCCAGGGCATCGATGGCCTCGATGAGCTGCGGAAACGTGCTGAGCTTGTTGGACTCGTGCGCCATAGCAGCGCCGCTCGCCACAAACAGGTGAGCGTTTTGGGGCACGATACGGTGTTCCTCGTCCAGGTTGAGCGTGAGGTAGAAGCGGTGGCGCAGCTCGGAGAGGTACTGCAGCGGGCCGCCCAGGAAGGCGACGTTGCCGCGGATGGGACGGCCGCATGCCAGGCCCGAGATGGTCTGGGTCACGACGGCCTGGAAGATGGAAGCGGCCACGTCCTCGGGGCGGGCACCCTCGTTGAGCAGCGGCTGGACGTCGGTCTTGGCAAAGACGCCGCAGCGGCTGGCGATGGGATAGATGGTGGTGGCGTTGGCCGCGAGCTCATTAAGGCCGCTCGCGTCGGTGTGCAGCAGGGTGGCCATCTGATCGATGAACGCGCCCGTACCGCCGGCGCAGGTGCCGTTCATGCGCTGCTCGATGCCGTTATCGAAGTAGATGATCTTGGCGTCCTCGCCACCCAGCTCGATGGCAACATCGGTGGCCGGGATAAGGGTCTCGACCTGTCTCTTATACACATCTGACGCTGCCGACGATCTTAC
>USOF01000135.1 GCA_900556285.1 uncultured Collinsella sp.
GTGGGCTCGGAGATGTGTATAAGAGACAGGGCTCGGTAACATCGAAGCCGTGCTCGACGGTCGCACGCCCGATTACCTGGTCGTTCACCATATGGAACCCGATCACTCCGCTGGCATCGCCGCCTTTATGGAGCGCTACCCCCAGGCCCAGATTGTGGCTAGCATGGGCGCCTTCCGCATGATGGTCAACTACTTTGGCACCGACTACCCCGAGCGCAAGATGGTCGTCAAAGAGGGCGACGTGCTCGACCTGGGTGGCCACAGCCTGACCTTTATCGGCGCCCCCAACGTTCACTGGCCTGAGGTGATCTTCTCCTACGAGTCCACCGACAAGGTGCTCTTTAGTGCCGACGGCTTTGGCAAGTTTGGCGCCAACGACATCGAGGATCCGGAAGGGTGGGCTTGCGAGGCTCGCCGCTACTACTTTGGCATCGTCGGTAAGTTCGGCAAGTTCGTGCAGGCCGTGCTCAAGAAGGCCGCCGACCTGGACATCCAGATCATCTGCCCGCTCCACGGCCCCGTACTGACCGAGAATCTGGGCTATTACCTCGATACCTATAACACCTGGTCGAGCTATCAGCCCGAGGACGAGGGTATCACGATTGCCTATGCGAGCGTGTACGGGCATCTGAAGGCTGCCGTCGAGGAACTCGCATCTGCGCTTGAGGCTCGCGGCCAGAAGGTCTCTGTCTTTGACTTGGCTCGCGACGACATGGCCGAGGCCGTTGAGGATGCGTTCCGCTACGACCGTCTGGTGCTCGCCTCCATTACCTATCAGGGCGAGATCTTCCCGTGCATGAGCACCTTTATCCACACGCTCGCCGAGCATGCCTACCAGAACCGCACCGTGGCGCTTGTCGAGTCCGGTTCCTGGGCGCCCGCAGCTGCCAAGGTTATGACCAAGGAGCTCGAGGGCATGAAGGACATCACCCTGACGCAGAACAAGGTGACCGTCCTGGGTTCGCTCAACGACGCATCGCGCGCCCAGATCGAGGCCCTCGCCGACGAGCTCTCCAAGTAGCGACACGTTCACTTTTGGCGCTCAACTATCACAACCACCACAAAGGGGGCAGGCACCTTTGTGGTGGTTTTTGTTTAAGCGCCGGCGATGATGAGGGCTGGACGTGCGCTGTCGGTGGCCTTGGCGATTGAGGTGGCGACGGCATGATCGGGGTCACGGTCCATCACGATGGCGTCGACATCGGTCAGCTCGGCAAAACGGTACATGCCACGTCCGTTGACCTTACTGGCGTCCATGAGGGCGACGCTTTGATGGGCCGCGGCGATCATAGCCGTTTTGGTCTCGGCCATCTGGGGAAAGTCGGTCGTAAAGCCGCAGCTGGAGACAAAGGCGCCGGGGCACATGACGGCCAGATCGGCATGGACCATTTGAAGCGCCTGCATAGTGAGCGGTCCGTACAAATAACGATGGCCTTTGCGCAGCGCCCCGCCCAGCATGACGACATCGACCGAGGGCATGCTCTCGTCGATATAATCAGCGATGGTAATGTCGGCCGTGATAACGGTGATGCCGTCGCGCTGGTCGAGGAGCCGAACGAACTCGAGCGCCGTGGTGCCCGAGTCGACGAGCAGCGTGTCGCCGTCATTGACGAGCTCGATGGCGCTTTGCGCGATGGCTTGCTTGGCGGCGACGTTGACATTGATGCGGCGATCCTGCGTGGAGACGGTCAGGCGTTTGTGGAGCGATACGGCACCGCCATGCGTGCGGCGCAGCTTGCCTGCTTCGGCGAGCGCGTCCAGGTCGGCGCGGGCGGTGACGGAGGACACGCCAAAGGTCTGGGCGATTTCTGCTACCTGCACCGAGGCATTATGCTCGAGCATTTCCATGATGGCGGCACGACGCTCATCGGCGAAGGCTCGGGTTGTTGCGTGGGCCATAGCTGCTCCATTCTCGGCAAAATTTGCAGGAATTGTGTTGACTCTATTTTCGTTCATTTTCTTTTTGAGTAAGAAAACACCTTTCGATTACTTATCTTTTCTATAAAAGAAAGACGCTGAACGCCTAAAATTCAATATCGAACATGTCCACTCTGCTCAAATTCCTTCCGTTTACTTTTCAAAAACGACTGTATTGACCTGCATGGGCTCAATATCTCGCGCGTGTAAAGCCGCTGAATTTCATACAATGAGCGCAGTAAAACGCAAGGTAAAACGCCTTGTGAACAACTACGCCCGATGTCCAGATGCGGGCGAGGGAGAGGAGCAAACGCTCATGGCACTTGTTACCACCGAAAAGATGCTCAAGGACGCTCAGGCCGGCCACTACGCCGTCGGCGCGTTCAACGTCGAGAACCTCGAGTTTGTTATGGCCGTTCTGGCCGCTGCCGAGGAGACCAAGTCCCCCGTCATCATGCAGACCACCCCGGGCACCATCAAGACCGCTGGTCTGGACTACTTCTACGGCATGGTCAAGGCTGCCGCCGAGCGCGCTTCCGTGCCCGTCGCTCTGCACCTCGATCACGGCGATGGCTATGACCGCTGCATGCAGGCTTTCCGCACGGGCTACACCTCTGTCATGATCGACGGCTCGCACGAGTCCTTCGAGGACAACATCGCTCTGACCAAGTCCGTCGCCGACGCTGGCCGCGCCATGGGCGTGCCCGTCGAGGCTGAGCTTGGTAAGGTTGGCGGCAAGGAGGACGACGGTCCCGCGGTTGAGGGCGAGAGCCCCTACACCGATCCGGCCGAGGCCAAGGAGTTCGTCGAGCGCACCGGCTGCACCTCTCTCGCTATTGGCGTTGGCACCAGCCACGGTGTGTACACGAGCGATCCGCACATCGAGCAGTCCGTGGTCAAGGCCATCTGCGACGCCGTCGACGTGCCGCTGGTCCTGCACGGCACCTCCGGCGTGCCCGATGAGCAGGTTGCCGAGGCTGTCAAGAACGGCATCTGCAAGGTCAACTACGCTACCGAGCTGCGTCAGGCCTACACCAAGGGCTACATGGCGTATATGGCCGAGAATCCCAACAACTTCGATCCCAAGAACCCGGGCAAGGCCGGTGCCGAGGAGATCACCAAGATCGTCAAGATCCGCATGGAGAACCTGGGTTCCGTGGGCCGCGCCTAATCGCGCAGACCGCATAAGCGAATAGAAGGCGCCCGTCTGGCAATTGTCAGGCGGGCGCTTTTTACTTCTAAGTAGCTCTAAGTAACTTGCCGCCATAGCGCGAAGCTTGATGCTCGCCGCTGGTCGAGTCGATGCGCTCAAGCGCCTTCAAGTTTGGTAGGGTCTAGGCGGGTACAGGCTGGCCGCGGTTATAAGGGGTAGCGTCTATGAACATCAAGCCCATTGGGGTCGAGGAGTGGCTCAACGAGCTGGAGACGTCCGCTACGCTGGATATCGCCCAATCCACCATCGCCTCGCTGACGACGGATGAAATACTTGCGCTTGCGGACGATGAACGGGGTGGCCCCGGCATGGGTGCTCGCGCCTTCTATGATGAACTGGGTTCAAAGAAGCAAAACTACGGTTGGATAGAGGGTTCGCCGGATTTCAAGCAAGAGGTGGCCAAGCTCTATCGAGGCACGGACGGCCGCGGCGTGGACCCTGCGAACGTGCTGCAGATGAACGGGGCTACGGGTGCCAACTTGGCCGTGCTCTATACGTTGGTGGAGCCCGGTGACCATGTGGTGGCGGAATATCCAACCTACCAGCCGCTTTACGAGATTCCGCGCGCATTGGGAGCAAAGGTCGACCTATGGCGCATCCATGAGGAGGACGGCTGGCAGCCGCGCATCGAAGAGTTGGAGCGCCTGGTTACCCCGGACACCAAGCTGATCTGCATCAACAACGCCAGCAATCCCACGGGCACGGTTCTGTCGCGTGAGCAGCTGGAGGCAATCGCCCAGATAGCCCGCAGTGCTGGCGCCTATGTGCTTTCGGACGAGGTGTACCTGCCGCTCGAGGATAGAGACTCCTACTGCAGCATCGTCGACGTGTACGAGCGCGGTATAGCGACCAACAGCCTTTCCAAGACCTATTCCGTGCCGGGCATCCGCATTGGCTGGACCGTGTGCGACGCAGAGCTTGCCGATCGCCTGCGCACGTGCCGGGATTACAGCCTTATTTGCGCCGGGGTCTTCAACGACGCCATGGCCGTCCACGTCTTGCGTCATCGCGAGCGGATTTTGGCGCGCAACCGCGACATCATGTTTCGCAACCGCGCCATCGTGCAGGAATGGATCGCTGGCGAGCCACGCGCGAGCTGGGTGCCGCCACGCGGCGTGTCCACGTCGTTTATCCGCCTGGATCTTCCCATGGACGATGAGGCGTTTTGCAGAAAGCTGCTTGCGACGCGCGGGGTGCTCTTGGTTCCGGGTGGCCGCTTTGAGCTGCCGTGCGGCGCGCGCTTGGGCTATTGCGCACAAGAGGAGACGCTGCGCCGCGGCCTGGACGAGCTTTCCTGCGCGCTGCGCGAGTTGGACTAGCATCCTAATATGAGCCATTTTTAGCCAATTAGGGCGCTTCAGATAGGGCTAGCTGGCTGCTGTC
>USOF01000136.1 GCA_900556285.1 uncultured Collinsella sp.
ATGATGTTGTCGTAGCCGGTCTTGTTGAGAATCTCCGAGATGCGGCGCTTGATGGTACCCTCGCTCATAAACAACTCGGCCGCGATCTCGCGACGGCTCTTGCCTTCGCAGGCAAGGCGCAAAATCGACAACTCAACGTCGTCGAGCGCCGCCGTGCCCGAAAAGATGCTTTCGGGCGGCTTGGGAAACGTGCAATAGCCCGCCAGCGTGGAGCGCATCACGGCGAACAGCTCGTCGATACCAACGTTCTTGTACACAAAGCTATCGACGCCCGGCTCGCGAGCCTGGTCGACAAAGGTGATTTCGGGCATGCCGGTCATGATGATGACGCGGCACTCGGGCAGCTGCTCTTTGATGCGCGCCGCCGCCACGATGCCGTTGGAATCGTGCTCGGTGCACACGTCCATCAAAATCATGTCCGGATGCTCCTTGAGCGCGACGTCCAAGGCATCTGAGGCATCGGCGATGGCGGCAACAACGGTCATGTCGGGCTGGTCCCCAACGGAGCGCGCGAGGCTCTCGCGCAGGATGGCTTGGTCTTCGACGATAAGGATACGAATCATGAGCTTCTCCTTTGGACCGTTGCGTTGGAGTTCAGCGGAATGGACACCGCAAGCGTAAAGGGCGGGGCGGCATGGACCTCCAGGCTGCCACCTAAATCCTGGGCGACATGCCTCATACCAGGGATACCCGTTCCCTCGCGATACGATACGGGGGCAGGCGCACCGTCGTTTGACACCGTCATGTGTGCAATGGCACCGCCATCCGATACCTCCTGCCACAGGCGCACCTGGACCTGGTGGGCCTGCGCATGCTTGGTGGCATTGGTCGATGCCTCGCGGATAATCTGCAAAAAGGCGGCAGCGACGTGTGCATCGTCCGGAAGCGATCCATCCACATCGATCTGCACGCTCACCAGGCCAAAGGCATGAACGATATCGCCGAGCTGCTCCGCCGGCTCGCTGTCGCCACCGCTACGCAGGTCGGCGGCAATCGAGCGCAGCAGCGGGTCAATCTGCTCGAGCGACTCGTCATCCAGACGCCCCTCCTCCAAGTATCGATGGAGAATGGACAGGCGCAGCCCGATCACGTCGTGTACGCGGGCGCGCATACGCAGGTAGGCCGCATTGTCGGCAACCTTTTTGACTTCTTCGATCTGGGCCTGGAGCTCTTGACCCGCAAGCTCAAGCAGGTGATTGGCCTGCGCCAGACGGTCGTGGGCATGCGCGTACTCCGTCACGTCCAAGCCAATAATGCGCTCAAAGGGACGGCCCGAAACCATAACCTCATCACATGCGAACAGACGAATCTCGGAGGAGGAAACCTCGACCACCGCACGCGACTCCCCAAAGCGGTCCAGGTCGATTCGAACGCGATTTTTGCTGCTCTCGGGCATCTGCGCACTGAGTTTTCGAAGGCCGTTCCACGTATCGCTCATGTCGTGCAGGTCGGTGGGCATGTGAAGCTCCACGAGGTTCCTGCGCATGCAGCGGTTCATGAGCAACGGGCGGCCTTTCGAATCCAGATACAGAATGCCGACGGGGATCACGTTAATGGTCTCGATTGTCGAAAACGCCGTGATGTCCTCCTGGCGGTTGCGCACGTCCATCAAAAGCGCCGCGATGGAGCGGAACAGGAAGAACGCGCCCTCCGCGATAAGGACTGCAGGCCATGTCGAGCCCATGACGCAAACAACCGGCGGCGTCGCGGCGGCAACAAGCAGCAGCTCAACCATCATGACGGGACGACGATAATGCACCATAAGGACTACGCCATAGGCGGCAATCGCGGCGTTGAGCCATAGCAGCGCGCCCGCCGCCTCGGCGACGACATAGAGCGGCGCCACCAGATACGACCCGCTCGACGCGAACAAGATGACGGCCGAGATAATCAAGTGCAGCACAAGGCTCGACTCATAGACGCAAATCACTTTGCGGTTGTAAGACGAACGACGCGATGCGATGAGCGGAACATGGATGGTCTGCAGGCACGCCACCAAGGCAAAGAGCACATCGAGCGCAACGATCTGGGGAAGGATAAGCGGCATCGGCATCATCACTCACCCGCCCGCGGCATCAGCACGATCATACGCAGCTGACCGGCCTCGCCCTCAAGACGATACGCCACGTTACGCCCCTGTAGCGCAACCTCGAGCTCGTGCGCGGCGGGCGTCTGCGACAAGTCTTCCGTGTCGTTGGAAAAGAGCGTGGCACGCAGCTCCACGCTGCACGAATCGTGTTCGCTCAGATGGTACATGAGTGCCGGATGATCGGTGGTGTAGGCGAAAAACGCAAAGTCATACACGCAGTCGTACAGCGCGCTTACCGTACTGGCATGCATCGGACGCTGTATGGCGATGATCGAAGCGCAGTCGACATCGATGGTGCGCAAGTCACTTGCCAGCTCGTTGGCAATGAGTTGGATGCGATCGCGGTCAAACCCGCTTTCCCCATGTTGCGCCAACGTGAGCGAGCCCTTGCGTTTGCAATAGGCGACGAGCATCTTGGCACATTGCAGCATGCGATAGCGCTCGTGCGAGGATGCCTCATCGGTTAACGGCGGCAGCGAGCTCAGCAGCCCATACATCTCATCGAGCGCGCGGGCAAGCGCCTGGTCGACATCTTTGATCAGCAAGGCCTCGGCCTCCTGGTCGGCAAGATGCGTCTTAAGATCGTAGTCGGCCGTAAGCAGTTCGTTTTGGCGCTGCAATTCCATGCGCCGGTACGCCAGCTCGCGGTTGAGCTCGTTGAGTTCCGACACGTCCTGGGCAAGCAGGGCCGATCCGCCCAACAGCGGAAAGGCGCGATACATCACATCGGGATCAGGCGCCACGGCAAAGGCATGGGCATGCCCATGCTCCTGGGCCCGCAGCTCCTCGCGTACGCCCTCTGGCGTTGGCTTTGACACCGGCGTGGCATAGACTTCCCGCAGGTCGCGCGTTAGAACTTTGAGGTCGAGCGGCAAGGTGTCGAAGATGCCGGCGATATCGTGATACGACGGGATGACGCCACAATCGAGGCAGATCTCCATCGTCACCACGCACAGCACGCAGTAGACGAGCGAAAAGTTGAGTTTCCACGCCCAAGGCATGCGCAGGGCGTATGAGATGGCAAAGAACGCGCCGCCCAGCAGCACGAGTGCCGCCGTGCCCGAAAAGCGCTGGATACGATAGGACGAGGACCGACCCACCAAAATGAAGAAGGCGACAAAGTTAAAGGCCGTCCACACTAAGACGGCGAAATAGCCCCAGCCGTACGTGTAGTCGTTGCTCCAGGTGTCGCTTGCGCGGTCAAAGTGGAATACCTGCCGGTGGAAATCGTTGGTGAGCACAAATCCGATAAGTAGGATGGCCACGATCCACAGAATGCTGCGGTAACGGCGGCCCGTACGATGTTGCTCCAGGCCCGCCAGACGCAGACCGCAGAGTTGGTAAAGCAGCGGAACGAGCGTCATAGGCACGTAGTACAGGTACCACAGCACGGTGGCATAATACGGTGTGAACGACTTGTACTTGAGGATGACCTCGATCATCCATAGGGCGCAGATGGTGGCGATGGCCACAAGGCGCCGACGCAACACATAGTCCAAACAGCGTAGGTAAACCAGCACGCCCCAGATCGAAAAAGCGATTGCAGCGACAAGCAGCGGAATCGAGCTCGAGTGAACGAGCGCATCCACGACCTCTTCGGACACCTCGCTATAGACGGGTGCGATGTTGGAAAGCTTGGGGTCGGAGGCGAACAGCGCCGGCAAGGCAGCCAATAGTATAAGGAACAGCGCAGTGATGGCGCCGGCGATAGCGAAGACGCGGTGGCGGTATACACGATGCGTTATGCCAACAAGGAATCGCGGCATGGCGAAGAGCGTGCCGCCCCTAGGATCCGCTACCGGGGCGGATGTGGCGGCCACATGGCCGATATGTCGCTCGCGGGTACCCATAGTACTTTTAGTGTACCGACAGGCGGGCTCAAAAAACGGGCCGCATGTCCCAAAATCCGCAGACGGCAAAGCGCCCGGCAAGCACAAACTGCTCGCCGGGCGCTTTGGTTAGGAGACTATGAGGTTGGGGGCTCGGTGCCCTTAGGACAGGTCCTCGCCATTCGAAGCAATAACTTTCTTGTACCAGTCGAAGCTCTTCTTCTTGGAGCGCTTGAGGGTACCGTTGCCGGCGTCGTCGCGGTCCACGTAGATGAAGCCGTAGCGCTTGGACATCTCGCCCGTGCCGGCCGAGACCAGGTCGATCGGACCCCAGGTGGTGTAACCCAGCAGGTCGACGCCGTCCTCGGTCACCGCGTCGCGCATCGCGGCGATGTGCTGGCGCAGGTAATCGATACGGTAGTCGTCGTTGATGGAGCCGTCCTCCTCGACAACATCCTTGGCGCCCAGACCGTTCTCGACCACAAACAGAGGCTTCTGATAGCGGTCGTACAGGTCGTTGAGGGTAATGCGGAAGCCTAGCGGATCGATGGCCCAGCCCCACTGGCTCTGCTGCAGGTAGGGG
>USOF01000137.1 GCA_900556285.1 uncultured Collinsella sp.
ATGTTCTCGGGGTTGCCGGCGTAGGTCAGCTTGTCCAGGACGGTGACATGGACGCCCGGGTGGTTGTTCACGACGTAGTGCACAAAGTTGCTGCCGATAAAGCCGCAGCCGCCCGTGACGATGATGTTCCTGGGCTCGAAAATGTCGGACATATTTACCCCCTTTTTGCCTCGTTGGCTACATTTAAAAGATACTTGCCATATGCGGTCTTCTTCAGCGCTTCGCCCAGTTCATATAACTGTGTATAGTCGATAAAGCCGCGACGATAGGCGATTTCTTCCAGGCATGCGATGTAATATCCCTGGCGGCTCTGCACGGCTTCCACGTACTCGGCGGCCTTCAAAAGACCCTCAGGAGTGCCCGTGTCCAGCCACGCCATACCTCGACCCATCAGCTCGACCGACAGTTGACCTTTATCTAGATAGGCGTTGTTGATGCTCGTGATCTCCAGTTCGCCGCGCGCGCTTGGTTTAACTTTGGCCGCGATGTCGGAAACTTGTCCATCATAGAAGTACAGCCCTGGTACTGCATAGTTCGACTTTGGGACCTCGGGCTTTTCCTCAATGCCGACAACGCAATGATTCTGATCGAACTCCACCACGCCGAAGGCCCTGGCGTCCTGTACGGGGTATCCAAACACAACGGCCCCGCCATGGCATTCCACTTTCTCCTTTGCGCGTAAAAGCACGCGAGTGAGGTCTTGACCATGGAACATGTTGTCGCCCAGAACTAGCGCACACGGCTCGCCGGCAAGAAAGTCGCCCCCGATGGTAAAAGCTTCAGCTAGGCCGCGAGGCTCGGCCTGTTCGGCGTATTCCAAACGCATGCCCAATTCGGCGCCGTCGCCGAGGAGTTTCTCGAACGCTGGCAGGTCACGCGGCGTCGAGATGACAAGCACTTCGCGAATACCGGCGAGCATCAGCACGCTCAATGGATAGTACACCAACGGCTTGTCGTAAATCGGAAGCAGCTGCTTGCTTACAACCTTGGTTATGGGGTGCAACCGGGTTCCAGACCCGCCCGCGAGGATAATGCCCTTCATCTCATTTACTTCCTTCTCGCAGCGAAAATGGACTATTAACTCCGCCCGCTCTTGATCTTCGACATAACAACGGCTGAAATTCCGTTAATCTGCCCGCGTCGCAAGAACAGAACAGAACAGAAAAACAAAAGTTGTAGGGGCTGCGTGCCCCACTGCATGGCCAGAACCGCCTGAACCAGAAGTAAAGCCAGGGTCGCTGTCTCATTACCCCAGGAGACCCTCAATTGAACTACGTTTCGAGTCATAGCTGCCGTCCTGGTAGCCCATGTCATAACGTAACCGACTACGGTAGCAACCGCCGCACCGAGGGGCCCTATCGAGCAGGTGAGTCCGACGCAGGAAACAATGCCCACGCACGCTCCCGCAATTGTTGTCCAGGAAACTGCTTTCGTTTTACGAGCCGCAGTAAAGAGACAGCCCTCGAACAAAGCAAGACCGTTGAGAAAAACGCCCACCAACAGCAGGGGAACAAATCGCCAAGCTTCAAAGAAGTCGCTCGAGTAAAGAACCATGGCGAGCGGCACATCAAGCAGCATAATCATCGAGCATGCGATCGACATAGCGCCGGAATACAATTCATACATTCGGCCTAAGTAGCCATCGGCATCCTTGGAATCGAATTCCTTCACGGCGGAAATGGCCCAAGCATTGTAAAAAATCGTCTGCAGGGTCGAAAGGATTGTCGGAATCTTATAAGCAACGGCGTAAATCCCGTTCGCCGCGGCACCACATACGAAAGTTACGACATAACGGTCACTTACATCGTTAATCCACCATGCGAGGCTATTGGCGACCAAAGGTGCACTCAGCGCAATCATCGATCCCAATAGTCCGCTTTGGACTTTCACGGAGAGGCCTCTCCAAGCCTTGCAAACGAAGAAAAGATATACCGTGGAAAAGAGGCAGCCGAGAATCATAGAAGCCATGTATCCCATTACGCCCGCCTTGGCCACAACGAGCAAAAGTATGGCAGAAACGCTCATAATCAAGGTGTTTCCGATGCCGCTCACCACGAGCGACATGACATGGTCTTGCGACTTCGCGTACATGGTTAGCACGTTGGAGAGAGCCGTAAAAACGAACATTGCAACGAGAAACACGCAATAGGCACTGTCAAACGGGGCGATGTGAAAAACTAGAAGGATGGCTACGATCAGAAAAAGCACACAGCTGCCACCCGCAGTCATGCGAAGTCCTATAGAGAGAATCTCCTCAGGTTCTGCATCTCTGCCCAAGCCGAACCGAAGCACCGCATCTTGTATGTTAAGCGTCAGCAAGGGCACTAGAAGGCTGACGGTACTGTTTATCAGGTCGACTGTGCCGTAATCACCAGTCGATAGGACAGCGGTGTAAAGAGGCAGCAGGAGAAACGATATGATTTTCGATCCAAAGGAGCTGATGGCGAATAGCCCGGTGTTCACCGCCAACTCACGCGTGCGCCCTCCCGTCAAATTCATCGCCTCCCGATCATGCGCTTAACAACAGACTTAAGCGGGTCAAGGCGTTCCAAAGCATCGCGGGTCGAGGCGACGGGTTCAGCATACTCATCGCTTAAAGCCTTCAAGCTCGATGCGGAATCGGATAGTTCCGCAATAAGCTCGTCGCGAAATGCGGGAGCGGGCATATTTTCGCACTGCTGATACTTCCTGTAGTCATCAAATGGTCGATCCGAGATATCGCCGTACTTGCGCAGCCCGTCCATGACTACGTAGCCACGATCCGTCAAGGCCAGTACCATACTCACACCGGTCTTATCGTCTGCGAATCTCGGCCCCCAGTAGTCCGCCATCCTAACATCCGCAGCACTCGCCGTCCTCCAAGGGCATTCGTAGCAACAGCTTGCATAGCACTGCCCAGCCTCAAACATAAGAAAATACGGGTCTTTGCGCTGATGTTCACAGTACTCATGAATGCCATCGCTCGCATACATGTATCTCTCTCTCCAACCACACGGCTTGTGGCGGAAGTCCACATGTAGATTTTCGACCTTCATGGAGTACTCAGAAGAAAGCCAGTCAGCATAACGGTCTAGCAGGTACCTGGTGGGCACACCGTGACATACAAAGTCGACGTAGGTGACGTCGCTTCGACCGCACATGAGATTCTTCGCCGCTTGAATTTGGCACGGTGTGCCAAAGACAACGAGCGGCCCGTCATGACGGGCCGCGAGAGAGAGCGCGGTGCCAACCTCTTCTTGGGTGTATTTGCTGCCCGCGAGCGAGGCCACACCTCCCGCGTCGCTGGCCTCGACGAGGCGACCCACGGCTCCGCGTCCGTCCTCGTAGGAACAGCCTAGTAGGGCCGCGCCGTCAGCGGCTGACATCTTGGCAATGGACGCTCCAGCGCCACCACTGGACGAGTGGAGCAGTTGCTCACCGTCAAACGACTTGAAGGAGAAGAGACGACCTTCATCGACGGCCAAGGCTTCGTCATGTTTAATGAAAGGGCAAACATTGCGACATTTACCGCAAGAGATGCAGGCATTCTCATCCACAAAAGCCCGCCAGAAGCCCTCTTCATCCAGAGAGACATCGATGGCATCAACTGGACAAGCACTGGAACATGCAGTACACCCGCAGCAGAGCGTGCGGCTCCGACAAACATTGTTCTTATGGGCGGGAGGCTTGGAATCCATCTTTAGCGCGGCTTCGAGCCAAGCGAGCGAGCGTTTTCTCTCGGTAGCCATTTTGTCGTTAGGATTGGACCAATCAATGGAGGCGACCAGCTCCTCGTCTCTAGCTTCATCCGAGGCAAGTCGCGACTTGAGACCTGCCTTATCGAGTATGTTGTAGACACGTGAGTTCTGGCTCCCCGAATCACCGCGCTTGAAGCGCTCGAAGGCGCAGAAATTGCGGTTCATGTTGATGGAGAACGCGACACCATGGAACGAATCAGTGCAGACGTAGGAGGCCCCCTCAACGAGGGAAACGAACTCGGCCGGGCCAATAGGGTCGGTTATACACCCAGGCCGCTTCAGGTCTTTCTTGAACACCGGCACAAGCCGAACCTCTAAGCTCAGCAGTTCTCCCAATTTATATATTCTCTTCCAATGTCGCTCATTGGTTCCAAGCATGTACGCAAGTAGGTAGGGCTTGACGCGACGAATGGATTTCGCAGATACCAGTTCAGGCCATTTCTCACCTTCAATAAGGAGAGTGGGGTCGACAACAGTCGCTACATTTCTCCCGGTAAGGCGGCTAATGATGCTGCTACCAGACTCCTCACGGGTAGACAAAGCATCCAGCCTGTCACATAGTCCAGCCATATGCCTCGCCACATCGGAGTCTTGCACTTTCGGTAATCCGACGCTCGGCGCATAGGCGATCTTGAGTCGGTCGTCTGCAACGAAGTCGAGAAAATAATGCGGGTCATATACACCTGTCTCTTATACACATCTCCGAGCCCACGAGCCTCCTGAGCA
>USOF01000138.1 GCA_900556285.1 uncultured Collinsella sp.
ACCCTCGAGCACGCACACGCGCACCGGGCGCTCCCCCGCCGCCTCGACGACGCCACCCAAGAACTCATCAACCGGAATCTGCCGCGGGCGACGAAACGCCGCGAGCGCACCGCGCGTCACGTTAAAGCCCGTCAGCTGCTCCATGAGTTCCATGGAAGCCACGAACACAGGAACCGGACCTGCGCCCTCGCGCACAACCAGGCGCTCAAACAGCGGCATCATCTGGTCGAGCCAGCGTTCGCCCAAAAGAAAGCTCACCGGCTCGTATCCGGCACGCACCGCGCGCTCAATAACCTTGGCACTCTCGGCGATAAAGATGCCCTTTTGCGGCTCTAGCACGCAGCGCAGCTCACGCTCGGTCAGTCGCACGTAGGCATCGAGCCGCTCGTCCTCGAGCGAATCAATTCGCAGAACCTCAACGGCATCAGTCATAGCAGCCTGCCCGCACCCTTCTTTACAGCACCTATACAAATATCGGGGCAACGCCATGCGCCGCCCCGTCATTCATTTCATCCCGATAATACCGAAGGGATAATCGGTTTTACGCCTCGATGCGACGATACGTCACGAACTCATAATCAACGCCCTCGTCACCCTCGCCAGAGGCAATCGTCGCGACCCCGCTACACTGCGCAATCTCCCACGCAGGATCGGCATCCAGATTGGGAAAGTACGTGTCCACGGCATGGGCGCAATGGTTGTGCGTGACCTCGGCCTCGGCGCAATACGGCAAAAACTGCCGATACACCTCACCGCCACCGATCACCCAGGCAACAGGCTCATCGGCTACCGCGGCGAGCGCCTCGTCAACGCTATGCACCACGTCAACGCCCTCGGGCGCAAAGCTATCGTCGCGCGTAAGCACGATATTGCGGCGGTTCTTAAGCGGACGCCCGCCGGGAAAACTCAGCAGGGTCTTGCGCCCCATAATGACCGGGCACCCCTTGGTACACGCCACAAAATGGCGCATATCGGCGCGATTGAAGACGACCATGTCGCCCTCGCAACCAATGCCCCAGTCATCGCACACGGCGACAATGGCAGAAAGCTTACACGTCATGCGCGTCACCTACACCGCAATGGGAATGTTCTTAACCTGCGGACCGTGCTCGTAGCCCTCCACGATCAGGTCGTCGGTCGTAAACGCGTAGAAATCATGCACATCGGGGTTAAGCGTTACCTTGGGAGCCGCAAACTGCGGACGCTCGATAAGCTCGCGGACGATATCGACATGACGGTCGTAGATATGGGCGTCGGCGATCACATGCAGCAGCTCGCCGGGAATCATATCGACCGACTGCGCAACCATCATGAGCAGAATGGCGTACTGGCACACGTTCCAGTTGTTCGCGGCCAAAATATCCTGGCTGCGCTGGTTGAGAATCATATTGAGCGTCGGTTTGTCATCCTGCGGGCGCTGCGTGACGTTATACGTCACGCTGTAGGCGCACGGATACAGGTGCATCTCGGACAGATCGCTAAACACATAGGTGTTCGTCATAATGCGGCGGCTGTACGGCGTGTGCTTAAGGTCGTACAGCACGCGGTCCATCTGGTCAAAGTCGCCCTCGGCATAATGGCTCTTCTGCCCAATCTGATACCCGTAGGCCTTGCCGATGGAGCCGGTCTCGTCAGCCCACTCATCCCAAATGTGACTATTGAGGTCATGCACGTTATTGGACTTCTTTTGATAGATCCACAGGATCTCGTCCATGGCGGACTTGAGCGCCGTACGACGCAGCGTAAGTGCGGGGAACTCCTCGCGCAGGTCGTAGCGTGCCGTGACGCCAAAGTTTTTAATGGTATAGGCAGGGGTGCCATCCTCCCACACTGGGCGGACCTTTTGGCCCTCGGTGGTGGTGCCATGGTCCAGAATGTCGCGGCACATGGCTACAAACTGTTGATCAGCCTTGCTCATTGACCCTCCTGTCAGTCGCCTATAAGCGATTTTTATTGTAGCCCAGGCGCACCCGGCCCCACAGCACAAACATAAGCCCTCATTTTCTGACATATGCCAGAAATTCCTTGCGCAAATCCGCACGTTCGCTATTCTATTGTTGACATATGTCAGATTTGGAGAGTGTATGGCTGGAAGACGCGAAAAACTGCGCCGCGTTGGGATCATCCCCGAATATCGCGGCTTTACCCCCGATGGCCTTGCCAGCGGAGACGCTATCGATATGACGGTCGATGAGCTCGAAGTACTGCGCCTGTGCGATCTGGAGGGCCTCAATCAGGAGGCCGTCGCCCTGCACATGGGTATCGCCCGCGCCACGGTGGCGGCAATCAGCAGTCGCGCGCATCGCAAGGTGGCAAACGCGCTGGTCAATGGACGGGCGATCGTCATCGAAGGCGGCAACATCGCGTACTCCCCAATCACCACGACGACGGCCGCATGGCCAGCAAAGGAGGTCGGCACCATGAGGGTGGCAACAACGTACGACAACGGCAACATCTTTATGCACTTTGGCCGCAGCGAGCAGTTCAAGATCTACGACATCCAGGATGGCAAGGTGCTCAACGAGCAGGTCGTAGGCACCGGTGGCACCGGCCACGGCGCCTTGGCGGGCCTGCTTGCCAACGGTGGAGTTGACACGCTCATTTGCGGCGGTATCGGCGGCGGCGCTATCAACGCGCTTGCCCAAGCCGGCATCACGGTCTATGCGGGCGCCCAGGGCAGCTGCGATGCCTGCGTCGAGGCCCTCATTGCCGGCACGCTCGCACAGAACGGCGAGGCCACCTGCGACTGCCATGGACATGACCACGAGCACACCCATGAGCATGGCGAGTCCTGCGGCTGTCACGGCCATCACGACCACGACGGACATGAGGGCTGCGGCTGCCACTAGCGGCACATACCCCGGCGCCAGCACGCTTCCGCGCGTGCGACAACCTGCGAACGAACGGCGAAGGCCGCCTGGAGTACCATCCAGGCGGCCTTCGCCATACTCGACTCAACCAGCCGTTACTTCTTATTACGCATCTGCGCTTCCATCTGGCGCAGCAGGTCCATATCGGACTTGGGGCCGCCCGTACCCAGGCCGCCCATGCCGCCCAGGCCCATAGCGTCCAGGCCGGGGATATTGGGCATGCGCATCTTTTTACCCTTCTTACCCTTCTTGCCCTTCTTGCCGCCGGCCTGCGCCTGATTGGCCATTGTGCGCATGCGGCCCATCATCTTATTCATCTCGCCCCACTGCTTCATAAGGCTATTGACCTCGGTGGGGGTCACGCCGGCGCCCTTGGCAATGCGGGCACGGCGCTGGCCGTTGATGATGGAGGGGCGAAGGCGCTCCTCCTTGGTCATCGACATGATGATGGCCTCGTTCTTATCGAAGATACCTTCGTCCAGGTTACCACCCATCTGGTTAAGCGCACGCTGGCCACCGGGGAGCATACCCAGGATGCCCTTCATGCCGCCCATCTTCTTGACAGCCTTCATCTGGTCGAGCATGTCGTTCATGGTAAAGCCCTCGCGCAGCATACGCTCGGCAGCCTCGAGCTGCTCGGCGTCGGCCGCCTCCTGGGCCTTCTCGATGATGCCGATGACGTCGCCCATCCCCAAGATGCGTTTGGCCATGCGCTCGGGGTTGAAGACCTCGAGTGAGTCGGGCTTCTCGCCCATGGAAACGAACTTGATGGGCTTGCCGGTGACCTCGCGGACGGAAAGCGCGCCGCCGCCGCGTGCGTCGCCGTCGAGCTTGGAGATGATCACGCCGTCAAAGTCGGTGCGCTCGGCGAAGGTCGAGACGACGTTGACGATATCCTGGCCGGTCATGGCATCGACGACCATCAGCACCTGATCGGGCTTGACGGCCTTCTTGATATCCACGGCCTCCTGCATCATCTGCTCGTCGATCTGAAGACGTCCGGCGGTATCGACGATCACGACGTTGAAACCGTGCTGACGGGCGTATTTGATGGCATTTTCGGCGATCTGCACCGGATTTTTATTCCCCTCTTCGGTATAGACTTCGACTCCGATCTGTCCGCCCAACACCTTGAGCTGGTCGATGGCCGCAGGACGATAGACGTCGCCCGCCACGAGCAGCACCTGGCGTCCCTTCTTGCTCTTGAGCATCGCCGCCAGCTTGCCCGAGAAGGTAGTCTTACCGGAGCCTTGCAGACCGGCGATCAGGATGACCGCAGGCGTGCCCTCCAGCTTGATGTCGGTCGCCGTGCCGCCCATGAGTTGTGCCAACTCGTCGCGGACGATCTTGGTAATCATCTGTCCCGGCTTGACGGACTTGAGCACGTCTTGTCCCAGGGCCTTCTGCTTCACCTCGTCGGTGAAGGATTTGGCTACCTTGTAATTGACGTCGGCGTCGATCAGCGCCCGGCGGATCTCCTTGAGGGTTTCGGCGACGTTGATTTCGGTGATGCGGCCTTCGCCCTTGATCAGCTTGAAGGACCGTTCGAGTTTATCGGTTAAGTTTTCAAACATAGTTTCGGTT
>USOF01000139.1 GCA_900556285.1 uncultured Collinsella sp.
GTATAAGAGACAGGTTCCCCATCAAGGAGTCGCACATCAACATCTAAGATATGCGGTCCGCTCAAGGGATTATGCACATCTAAGGGATGCCGGTTTATAACCGGTATCCCTTTTTTCTTAGGACGACGATCCGGATCAGGTGGGGGAGCGCGCTATTTTCTTCTTTTCTGTCGATACAGATTGCTTTCTACCTGCATAAACGTTGCTGCAAAAGATCAGGCAAACTTCGTCCAAACTTTTTTGAAAAAAGTGCTTGCACTCAATGCGGGGTTCGGGTTAATATACTCAACGTTGCGAGGAGCAACACAAGGAAGTCGGAGTGGCGGAATTGGCAGACGCGCTAGCTTGAGGTGCTAGTGACCATTTCTCGGTCATGCGGGTTCAAGTCCCGCCTCCGACACCATCGCATTTGAGAAGCCTCTTCGGAGGCTTTTTTGTTACCGATAGACGGTGGGGTCCACGATGGAAACGCTTGAACGCAACGAGTGGGCAGACGTTGCCCAACTAGTCGAGATCACGAGCGATGCTGTCATCATCTGCGAACTCGACGGAACCATTCTGCATGTGAATAATCGCTTACTTGGCTTGATGTGCGAGGAACGCGCCGATGTCATCGGTGGAGACGTTAAAGACGTCCTGTACTCGTCCGCTTTTGAACGTGCGACGGAACATCGTCTGCCATTTGAAACTGATGGCTCAGAGAACGAACTGATGCTCAAGCTGAGTGATGGCTCTTTTATCCCCGTCTTGGTTCGCGCGGGCTCCGTAACGCCTCCACGCATCTTTGGGCGCCGCGCACCACGTGTCCTGGTGGCGCTTCACAGTATCGAGGAACAGTATTCTCACGACCGGCAACTCAAGCGTGCGTTATCGGAGCTTAGAGTGGCGAACAAGCGTCTCTCTGGCACGCTCTCGGTCATTATGAGTACGGTGGGCTCCGATGAGCTGCCTAGTTTGCTTGATACCGTTTTGAACCAGCTTGTAGGAACCCTCGATGCCTCGGGTGCTGCCATCTTTTTTTCTGAGAGCGGCGGTTTTAAGCTTCGCGGTGTTTCCAAGGAGCTGCATAACAGCTACCTTCCCGAATTTATGCCGTATGGTGCGGGTATCCCGACGTATGTGCTCCGCGAGTCTCGTGCCTGTCGCCTTTCGATTCAGCAGGACCTTGAGGGCGATAGGGTCGCCTCGGGTATGTTCATGGACCTGGACAATCGTTCTAAGCACCTGCTGCGCGTGCAGGATATGCCTCCGTACCGCAGCGAAATCTGTCTTCCCGTGTTTTACGGTACGCAGATCCTTGGCGTGCTGGAAGTTGGTTGGAAGCGTCCTCAGGCACCGCTCGCCTATGACGTTAACGTACTCGAGGTCATTTGCGATTACCTGTCTATCCAGCTGGTCGGCATGGCATCGAGCCTTCGCTCTCGTCGCACGGCCGAGCTTGGCCGCTCGCTCAATGTCTTACGTGATGAGTTGTTTACCTTTCTAGACGATTCCGCCGCGGCTACCCAGGCTATATCGTCCGAGATCTGCAATATGCTCAACTGCCATTTTTGCCCTGTTGAGTATGACGCCAGTCTGGACTCCTATGTCATAGATTTTGAGGGCGGCAGTCGCGTTGCTTTGCCGGACGATCCCGAGAAGCTTTTCTTTTCCACGACGGCGCCAGCGGCACGTCTGGGGGCTGGCCCTGATGGCTTTGAGGCATCTGTTTTGGGCGGTACGAGTGCCGAGGACCTTAAACACGTTCGTATAACTCGCGTTGACGAATCGATGCCTATGGGAGGCTGGCTTAGGGCGCATGGTCTGCCTTGTCAAGGTCTCTACGTCGACTCCGGCATCGAGGCGGGGCGCCCGCGCTCTGAGGGTGATGGCAAGCACAGTAACGACGCGATTGTTCCTGCTTCTGTTGCGAAGAGCCCGACGACGCGCGCGCTGCTGCTTCGTGATGGTAGCCAAGAGCCGATTGATGACCTTGAATATGACTACTTGGTGCACTTGGCGCATGACTTTGAACTGATCTACGAAGGCGAATCTCAAAAGCGCGAGGAGCGCCATATCGCTCAGACCCTCCAGATCGGCATGAGAAATTCCCTGGGGGATGTTCCGGGTATCGCAACCGATTCGGTGTACCTGTCGGCCACGAACTCGGCGTTGGTCGGCGGCGATTTCTATACGCTCATCCGACTTCCCGACGACTGCGCCGTCATGATTTTGGGTGATGTGTCTGGCAAAGGCATTGAGGCCGCATCGATGTCCGCGCTCGTCAAGACGGCCCTGACGGCATATGCCTGGGAGGGCGCTGGCCCGGCCCGCATGGCACGCTCCCTTAACAGCATGCTCATGGGCTTTTCGAGGGTCGAGACGTTCGTGACGGCCTTTATCGCCAAGATTGACCTTAAAGCCGGACGCGCAACGTATTGTTCGGCGGGCCATCCTCCGACCATGGTCATTAGGCCAGAGTCGATGCCGCTGGGTGGTGGCGAGGCCCGTGGGGGAGAGGTCGAGCTGCTTGGATGCCAATCGGGCGTAATCGGTGCCTTTGAGAGCATGGTGTACGAGACAGGCGTGTTTACGTTCGCTCCTGGCGACATGCTCTTCATGTATACGGACGGAACGATTGAGGCCCGCGACCGCACCGGAGCGTTCTTTGGTGAGCAGCGCCTTCGTGACCTTCTGCTCTCTGTCTCGGGTGAGGGCGTATCGGGAATCTGCGGCAAGGTCTTGGGCGAGCTTGACCGATTTACCGAATCGGCGCTGGACGATGACATTGCATTGGTGTCCCTTGAGTTTTTACGGGGTCGTTCATAGACGACGCTGGGCGGGCTGAATCCGTACGGTTGGGGAAACGAATGCATCGAGTGGGCTTTTTTGGGGAACCATGGTCGTATGAATGAGTGGAATGACATAGCGGTTTTGACGCCACCAGGCGATATCGACATCGCCACGGTGCCTGCGCTGCGTCGGCGGTTGGATGCTTTGATTGGCCGCGGCGTGCGTCGTGTTGTCATCAACTGTCAGGCTGTTAGCTTTATCGATTCGACGGGCTTGGCATTCCTGCTTACGCGCGCTCGTGAGCTCATGAGGCGAGAAGGCCTGCTTTCGCTCGTCAATGCATCGGGTGAAGTCGTTCGCTTTTTGGAGATTGCTCGTCTTGTCGATATCCTTCATGTCGCGGGGCCGGCACGGGAGTCTATTCCCGCCATTCCGGTGGGGGAGCTGCCTCGCTGGAGTAAGAGCGTCGAGGTCCGTCAGGGTATCGAGAATCTTCCATACTACCGACATCGCATCGCCGAACTCCTTGAATCGCTTCCGTTGCGCCGTGACGAGCGCTACGATGTCGCATTGGCGTCGGGGGAGGCGCTGGGTAATGCCTATGACCATGCGGGCGGTATCGGGTGCGTCCTGACGGTTCAGGCCTATGGCGATCGCGTTGTGGTTGAGGTGCTTGATCGAGGTGCCGGCTATTCTATCGATGAAACGAGCGAGCCGGTCGCATCCGAGGAGCGCGGCCGTGGCATCAAGCTTATGCGTATGCTCGTCGATAACGTGGAGGTTGCTCGTCGTACGGACGGCGCCGGCACGCGCGTGCAGATGGTGAAGCTGTTTAGCGGAGCGCTGGAGTCGTGTGCCTAGCCAATCGCTTTAGCGCGTTTAGCTACTAAGAACATGCGGCAGACAAGTTTTTTGAAAAAAGTACTTGCGTCTTTTGGACAACTCGCGTAAATTAATAACCCGCAAGCGGACATGGCTCAGTTGGTAGAGCACAACCTTGCCAAGGTTGGGGTCGCGGGTTCGAGCCCCGTTGTCCGCTCCAAACGCAGCAGCCCGACTACTACGGTAGCCGGGCTTTTTCGTACCCATCGCTTGGGCTCGAACCCGAGAGGGAGCGAGCGTTTTGGGGCGTGTCTGTGGCGTTGTTTGCCGCGAATGTCCGCTTTGGGCGTATCATCGTGGGCATCTCGCAAAACCTCGTTGCAAGGGAGACTCATCCTATGGCTACAGAAAAGTCCTCGTCGCGCCCGTGGATGTCCGATGCCGCGATCTATCAGATCTACCCGCGCTCGTTTAAGGATTCGACTGGTTCGGGTCTGGGCGATATCGCGGGCATTACCCAGCAGATGGACTATCTTGAGCGGCTGGGTATCGAGGCCATCTGGCTGAGCCCGTTTTACCCTTCGCCTCTTGTTGATGGCGGCTATGATGTGGCGGACTACTGCGATGTCGACCCACGTCTCGGCTCGCTTGACGACTTCGATGACATGATCGCTGCGGCTCACGCGCGCGGCATCAAGGTCATCGTCGACATCGTGCCCAACCATTCATCCAACCAGCACCCCTCTGTCTCTTATACACATCTGACGCTGCCGACGATCTTAC
>USOF01000140.1 GCA_900556285.1 uncultured Collinsella sp.
TCGGCGCTTTGGGCATTTGGTACGCCATGGAGAACGGTTTCGCGAACGATATGTCCGCTGTCACCTTCTTGCCCGAGCTCACCAACACCAACGCGCTCGGCTACCTGTCGATCATCATCTTTAACTTCATGGGCTTCGAGGTCATCTGCACCATGACCGACGATATGGCCGATCCCGCTCGCGATATCCCCAAGGCTATCATCGTCGGCGGCCTGTCCATCGCCGTGATCTACCTCTTCGCTGGCTTTGGCATCGGCGCTGCTGTGCCGGCCGATTCCATCGATCCCGACTACGGCATGATTTATGCTGTCCAGACTATTGTGGGCGATTCCATGATCTTTAAGGTCATCTGCATCGCCTTCCTGATTACGCTGTTCGCCAACATGGCTGCCTGGTCCTTCGGCGTCAACTCCGTTGCTCGCTATGCTGCCGAACATGGCAACATGCCCAGGGTCTTCGCCTCGATGATCTCGGATGACGACATGCCCAACGGCGCCAACCTGGTCAACGCCATCGTTGCCTCCCTGGTGCTGTGCCTGCAGCTGGTTCCCATCGACGCCATCTCCAACGGTGTCTTCTGGATGCTCTTCGGTACCTCCGTTGTCTTCCTGCTGCTGACCTACATCCCGATGTTCCCGGCATTCCTCAACCTTCGTAAGAACGACCCCAACCGTGAGCGTATCTTTACGTTCCCGTTTAAGGGCGCCATGATGAAGGTCATGCTGGCTATTCCCTGCATCGAGCTGATTCTGGCTATCGTTGCAACGTTGATTCCGTTCTCTGTCGATGAGATTGGCGATAAGGTCCCGATGATCGTCATCTTCATCGTGCTCTTGCTTATTGGCGAGGTTGTCCGCGTCGTCAGTGCTAAGGGCCGCGAGACCGAGTACAAGGGTCTCACTCCCGAGCTGGCTGCTCAGCGCCTCGCTGAGGAGTCCGAGGAGGACTAGAGCACCCAGATTCGGGGCTCCAACCTTCTTCGCGTACCAACGTACGCTTCGTCGGGCTTGTCGCTCCCGACTCGGGATACTCTAGCCTCTTCGGAGGCGTGCCCAAGCAACAGGTTTGCTAACCTTTCTCTGAGGTGGGTGTGAGCTATTGCTCCGGTAACCACCGCCCGCCCCAATCTCTCTTCCGTATCCTTCGTGCGTTTTGTCTCCGCGCACCGGGTTACGTCGTCGCTTGCCGGTGCGACATCCGTGAAAACCGGTGCCAGGCGTCCCGACCTTTGCCGGGGAACGGGCGCCTACCATCTCTTGGTTTTAGGCTGCGGGTAACCCGCCCGCAGCAAGCGATCGTTCGATTTGGAGGAAATCTCATGCGTACGATCACCGAGTCCGAGTCTACCCCTAAGGCCGATGGCTTCTTTATGCCTGCTGAGTTCGCCCCACAGGATCGCGTGTGGATGGGCTGGCCCCATCGCACCGATACCTGGGCCCATGGTGCCAAGCCGGCTCAGAAGCAGTATGCCGCCATCGCTCGCGCCATCGCCGAGTTCACCCCGGTCACCATGTGCGCCAACCAGGCCGACTACGCCAACTGCAAGGCCGCCTTTGAGGAAGACGAGAACGTCACCGTTATCGAGATGACCACCGACGACGCTTGGTTCCGCGACACCGCTGCCACTTTTGTTATCAATGGCAAGGGCGATAAGCGCGCCAACCACTGGCACTTCAACGCCTACGGCGGCCTCGTCGACGGCCTCTATTTCCCGTGGGACAAGGACGAGCAGATCGCCCTTAAGATAGCTGAGCTTTCCGGCTGCCGTCGTTATCGTCCCGATGACATGATCCTCGAGGGCGGTTCCATTACCGTCGACGGCGAAGGCACTGTGGTCGTGACCGACCAGTGCCTGCTTTCCCCAGGCCGCACCTGCTCTGCGGTTCTGGAGGAGGAAGAGGATCCCGAGTCCATCTGGCCCAAGTTCAAGAGGAAGTTTGAGCCCTGGAGCGAGGAACTTCGCGCCTATATGGACGAGCACCTCAAGGAGTACCTGGGTGTCGAGAAGGTCATCTGGGTTAAGGAGGGCATCGACCCCGAGGAGACCAACGGCCACATCGATGATGTCGCTACGTTCATCGCTCCGGGCGTCATGGCCTGCATCTGGACCGACGATCCCGAGTATCCGTTCTACGAGCAATGCCACGCCGTCTACGAGACCCTCTCCAACGCCGTTGACGCCAAGGGCCGCAAGATGAAGGTCTACAAGCTCTGCATGCCTGTGAACCCGCTGTTCATGGACCAGGCTTCCTGCGACACCATCGACGCCGACGAGAACGCCGAGCCGCGCGTTGCCGACGAGCCGCTGATCGCCTCCTACATGAACTACCTGGTCACCAACCACGGCGTTATCGTCCCGCAGTACGGCGACGAGAACGATCAACTTGCCGTTGACACGCTCCAGAAGATCTACGACGAGGTCTGGGGCGAGGGCGTCTACAAGTGCGTCGGCGTTCAGTCCGAGCAGGTCGTCTTCGGTGGCGGAAATATCCACTGCATTACGCAGCAGGAACCGTCCGCTTAATCGTCCGGCTTCCCGAGGCACCCCATCTCGCCGCTCAAACCGTCGCTCGCGTACCAAAGTACGCTTCGCTCCTCTCTCGCGGCGACCTGGGGCACCTCGGAAACCCAGCCGGTCAAGCGGACCGACGTAGCTAGTTACCGCATTAGTCATTGGTGCCAACCTTGGCAACAATGCAGGTCGAAAAAACGTCAGCGAAAACCCGCCAGAGCGAGCAAGGTGCCTTGAAACGAGGCGGCATTGACCTTCTGGTCATGCCGTCGAAGCTGAAAGGCAGATTGCCGTTCTGGCGGGTTTGCAGCGTCGAGCCGTTACGCGGTTTGGTAAAACCGCGTAACTAAATACGTTCCGCGATCTCGTGGATGAGGTAGTCGGTCTTTTCCCAGCCCAGGCACGGATCGGTGATCGACTTGCCAAAGACGCCGCCGTCGACCGGCTGGTTGCCGTCCTCCAGGTAAGACTCGATCATAAAGCCCTTGACCAGCTTGGAGATGGACTCGTTGCGGCGGCAGCTGTCGAGCACTTCCTTGCAAATGCGATACTGCTCCAGCGGACGCTTGCCCGAGTTGTCATGGTTGCAGTCGATGATCGCTGCCGGATTGGCATAGCCGGCATGCTCGGTATAGCGCTCGGCCAGGCGCTCCAGGTGCTCGTAGTGGTAGTTGGGGTAGGTGCGCCCATCGAGACCGATGTAGCCACGCATAACGGCGTGCGCGAGCGGATTGCCGTCGCACTCGACCTCCCAGTTGCGGAAGATGAAGCTCTGGTGCGCCTGCGCGGCGTAAATGGAGTTGAGCATAACGGTGGTAGAGCCGGCAGTGGGATTCTTCATGCCAACGGGTACCGAAATGCCGCTCGACACCAGGCGATGCTCCTGGTTTTCGACCGAGCGTGCGCCCACGGCAACATAGCTCAGCAGGTCGACGAGGTATTGGTAGTTGGACGGATAGAGCATCTCGTCGGCGGTGAAGAAGCCCGTTTCCTCAATAACGCGCAGGTGCATATGGCGGATGGCCTTGACGCCCTCGAGCAGATCGTCGGGAGCCTCGGGGTTGGGGTTGTGCAGCAGGCCCTTGTAGCCGGTGCCCTTGGTGCGCGGCTTGTTGGTGTAGACGCGCGGAATGATGATGAGCTTGTCCTTGACCTCCTCGGCGGTCTTGGCCAGTCGGTTCATGTACTCAAGCACCGAATCCTCGCGGTCGGCAGAGCACGGGCCGATGATGAGCACCTTACGTGCGTCCTCGCCGGTAAAGACTTTGGCGACCTCGGCGTCAAATGCCTGCTTTTTGGCGGTAAGCTCGGCAGAAAGTGGCATTTCCTCGCGGATCTCCATGGGGATCGGCAGCCTGCGTTTGAATTCCATGGCCATAGGGGTCTCCTCAATCTATAGAAAGAGCAATAAGCGTATTGTCGAATGCTCGGCATTATCCGCTGTCGCACGCTAAAGTGCAACCCCTTGTCACCCCGAAACCTACCAAAAAGGGACAGGTTTATTTTGGTCGGTTTTATCTGGGAAAATGTCGGCACTCGCCGGAAGGGGGTCGGCGTACGGCACGCTGGAGCAAGTTGGATCTTCTGCGGCATACCCCGTGGGCAAAAAATGGCAAATATGAGTACTGTTGCTGGCGTAGTCTCATATCGAGCTTACAAGATAATAGGCATAACAGCAAATATGTTCATTAACGTTGGCACACAGAAGCATGTTAACGGGCGTTTTGATTAATTTGAAGGCGTATAGAGGTCGCGCGCGCAGACGTGGTGTAAGAGCTGTCTCTTATACACATCTGACGCTGCCGACG
>USOF01000141.1 GCA_900556285.1 uncultured Collinsella sp.
AGATGCTCAGGAGTCTCGTGGGCTCGGAGATGTGTATAAGAGACAGCCTGTGCATGCACGCTAAAATGCTTGCCCTCAAGCTGGACAGTGTCCAAACCAACATGGATGAGCACGTCTAGACCATCGACCGTGTTGAGCGCAACGGCGTGACCCGTGGGAAAAATGGCCTCGACCTTGGCGTCTGCCGGCGCAATCACACGCGTGCCGGTAGGCTGAATCGCCACGCCCTGACCCAAAAGGCCGGTGGCAAACGTCTGGTCTTTGACCTCGGACAACGGAATGACGTCGCCCGAGATGGGAGCATCCAGCGTAAGGACTCGACCACGCATACCAAAAGACCTCAGGACTTTAGTGAACATGCTCCCCCTCGGACATACCAATCAATCAAAATAGCTTTAACAGTTTACCACTTGGCACCCGTTTTTGACCATTAGGGAAGTTCGCGCTTGACAACCTCGACGATGTCGTCAACCACACGCTGGGTCAACTCGTGCGTCTCGGCCTCGGCCATCACACGGACCAGCGGCTCGGTGCCACTCGGACGTACCAGAATGCGGCCGCGACCGTTGAGCTCCTTCTCGGCGGCAGCGACAGCGTCCCAAATGGGCTGACAATCGTCCAGGCCGGCCTTATTGTCGGAATGTACGTTGACAAGTACCTGCGGGTACTTCTTCATGATACCGGCAAGGTCGGTGAGGGTGCGGCCGGTGCGCTTGAGCACGGCCAGAAGCTGCAGGGCCGTCACCAAGCCGTCGCCGGTGGTGTTGTGCTCCAGGAAGATGATGTGGCCGGACTGCTCGCCGCCGATGACGGCACCGTCCTCGAGCATACGCTCAAGAACATAGCGGTCGCCCACGGCGGTCTGGACCATCTCGAAGCCCTGCTCCTTCATGGCGATGGAGAAGCCTAGGTTGCACATAACGGTCGAGACGATCTCGGAGTTGGCGAGCTTGCCGCGAGCGGCCAAGTCGGAACCGCAGATGGCCAGGATGTAGTCGCCATCGATCTCGTTGCCCTCGCTGTCCACGAACAGCACGCGATCGGCGTCGCCATCGTGGGCCAGGCCGATGTCGGCGTGGGTACGCAGTACGAGCTCACGCAGGGGCTCAAGATGAGTGGAGCCGCACTCGACGTTAATGTCGGTGCCGCAGTAGTCGGTGTTGATGGCATGGACCGTGGCGCCCAGGCGCTGCAGTGCGGCGGGCGTGGTCTGGCAAGAAGCGCCGTGGCCGCAGTCGACGGCAACAACCAAGCCGTCGAGCTTAAGGCCGTCGAGCGTGTTGATGGCATGATCGACATATGCCTTGCGGGCGTCCTTCATCTTGATGATGTGACCCACACCGGCGCCGGTCGGCAGCGTGTCGGCAGCCATGGCCTCCTCGGACATGACCCAGGCGCTGATCTCTTCCTCGACAGCATCGGGAAGCTTCATGCCCTTGCGGCTAAAGAACTTGATGCCGTTGAACTCCGGCGGATTGTGCGAAGCAGAGATGACGATGCCGCCGTCGAGCTCGTTTTGGACGGTGAGCAGCGCCACGGCCGGCGTAGGGATAACGCCGCAGCAGTGCGGTCGGCCGCCCTCGGCCATAATGCCGGCGGTCAGAGCACTCTCGAGCATGGTGCCCGAAAGACGCGTGTCACGGCCGATGCAAATGTCCGGACCAAGGAACTTGGTCGCCGCACGGCCAAGACGAAACGCGAGGTCGCACGAGAGGTCGGCGTTGGCGACGCCGCGGACGCCATCGGTACCGAAGATGTTCTGGGGCATAGGATCGCTCCTTCCCAAGTGGGCAAAACGCAGTCGCCCACCCTAGTCGAAAAAGAAAAGCGGGACCCGCCGAGCAATCGGCAGGCCCCGCTTGTACATTGTATCTCGTAAGGAGATAAAACCTTAGCGCTTGGAGAACTGGGGAGCGCGGCGAGCCTTCTTGAGGCCGTACTTCTTGCGCTCGACCACGCGAGCATCGCGCGTAAGGAAACCGGCCTTCTTGAGGTCAGCACGGTAGTCGCCAGCGTTCAGAAGAGCGCGAGCGATGCCCAGGCGCAGAGCGCCGGACTGACCGGAGATGCCGCCGCCATCGCACAGAGCGATAACGTCGAACTGACCGGCGGTGTCGGTCACCTTGAAGGGAGCAAGGGCGTTCTCAACGAGCTGATGACGGCCGAAATACTGCTCGGCGTCACGCTTGTTGATGGTCACCTTGCCGGTGCCGGGGACGAGACGGACGCGGGCGACGGCGTTCTTACGACGGCCGGTACCCTGGTAGACAACGGTGTTCTCAGCCATCTTTAAGCCTCCAGCTCAATCTTCGTGGGGTTCTGGGCAGCGTGCGGATGCTCGGCACCAGCGTAGACCTTAAGCTTGGTCATCTGGGCACGGCCGAGGGTGGTCTTGGGCAGCATGCCGCGAACGGCGCGCTCGATGACCTTCTCCGGGTGCTTCTCCATAGCCTGGCGGAAGCTCTCAGCCTTGAGGCCGCCGTTGTAGCCGCTGTGGCGATAATAGGTCTTCGTGTCGGCCTTGTTACCGGTAAGCTGGACCTTATCGGCGTTGATGACGACAACGAAGTCGCCGCAGTCGCTGTTGGGCGTGAACTGGGGCTTGTTCTTACCGCGCAGGATCATTGCGATCTGGGTGGCAAGACGGCCCAGGACAGCACCATCGGCGTCGACGAGAACCCAGTTGCGCTGGACCTCGCCCTGCTTGGCGTAGTGAGTCGATTTCGAAATCACTTAGACTCCTCCATGTACAGTACGTGTTGTTACAGAGATTCACGGGGCTCTGCAAGTAACCCGTCCATATTACCCCGCTCGCCGTACGAGTCAACAGGTATTTTGGCTCCGACCAGAGTTTCTGCACATGTCATCCACGAGCCGTGATTTTCCAGCTCTTTAGCTGTTGTCATTTTTTGAGGGTTCGCCGTCGCTAGCGCTCAACGAACTCTTGGATTTCCGCGAGCAGGCGCTTTGCCTCCTGACGACCCTGGATATACAGGTCCAAAAGCTTTGCCGAATCGTGCTCGACATGGCCGACCTCGACCGGCTTTTGCGGAGCGACGACCAACGCGCGGCCCTCGCGCTCATACTTCCACAGGTGCATACGCTGGATGTTGTAACGGTCGTGGCGCGTCTCGATAGCCTCGAGCAGATAGGGGTAGTCGGCATAACGCGCACGCGCGGCCGGCATAAACTCGTAGGGTGCCTTTTCGTACGAGCGGTCCTGCGTGAGCACGACGACCGCGCGATCGTATCCGGCCTCTTCCAGCACGTGCTCGACAGGCACCGAATCTGCCACACCGCCGTCGACGTACTTGTGGCCATCAATCTCGACCGGCGGCGTCACCAGCGGCAACGAGGTCGAGGCACGCACGCAATCGATATCGAGCATGGCGTTTTTGACGGGCAGGTAGGCAGCGGTGCCAAATAACATGTCCGTCACGACAGCATACATTTCGATGGGGCTCGCGTCGAAGGCCTCGTTATCGAAGGGGTCTAGGCGATCCTGCACGTCGTTGAAAATAAAGTCGTAGCCGACGATGGAGCCCGTGGACGCAAACGATGCGGCACCCATGTAGCGGCTGTCGTTGCAGAAAGCCAGGTTGATGCGGTTGGCACGGCCGATCTGGTGCGACTTGTAGTTCACGCCGTTGAGGGCGCCGGCCGATACGCCATATACCGCCGGGATCTCGACGCCGGCCTCCATGAGAACGTCGAGCACGCCTGCGGTAAATTGCCCGCGAAAGCTGCCGCCCTCCAAAACGAGCGCGACCTTGCCAGCATTTTTCGCCTTATCTTCTACAGTCATGATGACCTCCCGCCGTTGCGTTTTGGCTTTCTTCTACCCAGTTTTGCGAAGGAGAGCGCGCTAGTTTTTTGGAGTTGAGAAGGGCGGGGCGGTCGGCGGGAAGGCGCATCCCATTCTCAGAGCAAATTCCGGGTCGCAGTTTCCGCTAGAGGCGTCATCCGGAAACTACGTCCCAGTCTGAGCGCGGATTCCGGGACGCGCTTTCCGCCTGGGCTGCCATTGGGAAAGCGTGTCCCGGCCTGCGTTGCCAAGGCGTTTTCTCTACGCCCGCGCCCTGCATAGAGTTCGATTCTCCGCGGTACGGGCTAGAAATAAAAAAGCAGGTAGAGACACTTCTCTACCTGCCTGTAACTATTGGTGGAGGCGCGGAGAATCGAACTCCGGTCCACGAAAGCCCCCTGATTGGCATCTCCAAGCTCAGTCGCTGATTTAGTCTCGGACGCTTTGCGCACAGCGACACGCTCGCGGCGTCCTAACCGGTTCGGTCTTAGCC
>USOF01000142.1 GCA_900556285.1 uncultured Collinsella sp.
CGTTGGGGCCAGGCCCGATTTTGCCTCTTGACAATGTCCTGCTCATATTAAAAGGAAGCCCGGCAAGGCACGCCACCAAGGCGACGGCCGTGAATACAAGCGCGATAGCTACGCTCACGGCGACATAGGCCACGGCAATGAAGACCAGCGCCAACACGCAGGCCAACAGCTCGGCCACGTAGCACAGCACCAGATTCGAGCTCGCGCGCTTCAGCAGAACATCGGAGAGGCGGACAAGCTCGATAGCAAAGCCGCTGCCAAAGTTGCGTCCGGGACCCTTGGCTACGAACCACTTGAACAGGCTCATCAGGGCACAGCCCAGCATCATCAAGATAGAAACGTTCCATGCGCGGTGTCCCGCCTCGACAAGGCTCTGGTCGCCCATCGCACTGCCGTTGACGAGCCAGACCGTTCCATAGCCCATGAACAGCATCGACAGCAGCAGGCAGGCGCTCACCGCAGCGAGAAATCGCGACACGCACTTGTTGAACACCGGCGCCTCGCAGCTCAGCCCAAACCCCTCGCGAACGCGCCAAACAGCATGGTAGGCGGGGTACGCCGCGATGAGCGCAGCCACGAGCCACGACATCCAATCGGACCCAGGCGCCGCCGACGCGTACTCCGCAATTGCGGGAACGGAGTAGGCGGTATGGAACGAATCGTTCGAGAACAGCACGACTTCGCCCTTCCAGACGCAAAACGGAGCGGCGACAGAGGCAATGTAGGCAGCGACGAATGCAGCGACGGCAATAAGCAGCGCGCCCTGTACGAGCTTGACGACCTCACCCTTGGCGGTTCCAGGGGCAACATCAACGGCGCTGGACGAAATTTTGATAGAAGTGTTCATGATCTTCCTTTCAAAAGGGGATATGTTCGTAAGCTAATGTAAGAAGAATTCTGTCTACGAGGGAGATTCAACAGAAGCGACGGCCTGAGAGGCACCAATAAACGCTACTACCGGCATATAGACCGCTCGGGAACCCCATCATCGCCCACTTGCAATTCGTCAAATCGCAAAGCCTCTTTACGCTCAAGCGAAATAGACTGAACAAGCTCATGGACGGCGGCATTGCTGTAGCACAACGACTCCCATGTGGCTAACAAACCATCGACAACCCCCTTGCAAGCAACAGAGGAGTCCTCGAGCTCATAGGCAAGGTCAATTGCCTCGTCGACTTTCTGCCTCATCTGCAGCAGCGTGCACGTGAGGTCCGCTTCATTCGACTCATCGCAAATAAAAATACAATTGGGCTCAAACATCTTTGAATCTCCCTTCGAGCAACTGGCACCTGCAGAATAGTGAAAAGAGATAAAAAATAACCCGCAATCTACCGCTATATAGCGATAGATTGCGGGTTTAACTCTAAAGCGTGCGTATTCTTTGAGTTAACTCATTACCCAAGCTCAATTAGAGATTCAATTAGATCGCATATCTCCTTGGCCTTCGCTTGCGGGTATCGCGCATAGTAGTACACTTCACCGCTCTCTTTTTCTCCGCGTACGATGACTGCGCCCAGCTCTAATCCCTCATCGGACGGAACCTTGCATTGCTGCACGCTCTCTTCACCCTCATCGTAAAGCCGCAGATACCCTCGTTTCATCAGAATAGCGTTGGCCTTTGCGGACTTAATCCCTGAGCCTTTCAGTATTGTCGAAATCGGAACATAGCCCTTAGCCTTTGCCTGGGCCATTGAGTAGCAACCTTCCGGCACAGCCGTATTAACTGCAGGAGCCGCCTCAGTACCCCCGCTTTCGGTGGCTGCATCACCCTTGGCTTCTACAGAACCCGTTTCATCAGTCATCGCCGGCAAACGCCCGACTCCTGCAAAAGCCGCTTCGTAGGTAACACCCTCTCGCATGATTTCCACACTCTTATGGCCATGTTTATCAAGCTGAAAAGCAGTGAAAAGACATTGAAGCGCCAGCCGGACCTCGTCCGCGCAAACCGTCTCTTTTCGGTCAGTGTGACAGGCGCTGTTACGAAATTGAGTGAATATGTCCAGCGTCTTGCCGAGCGTCTTCCACCAATCCCCCTCAGATGCCTGCGTCAGTTCAGCATTTTCAACTCGAACAGAGGAGGACAGCAGCTCGCTCTTTTTTGCGATTAACCTTCCGTATTGACCAAGGTTGAGCCCCTCAAGCTCCTTGAGCGGCTTTCTTGCAACAACATAATCGGGAGCAATGGCCTTCAAGGCCGGCAGCAATTTCAAACGCAAGTATCTCTCTGCCGCACGGCAGAACATTAGCAGGCAAAATGCGCAATCTGAATCGTTATCGGTACCAACACTGCCAATGCCAAATATCTTGCACAGAAGAAGCCCCTGCTCGATATTCTCAAGCACCCTATTTTTGCCATTTTGGTCGCACACGCAATCAGCGAATGCGCTTTGAAGAGCTTCGCGCGAAGAGAAGCCTATGATTCGACAGTCTCCTGCATCCAGATTAAAGCTTTTGAACGCTTCGCTCACATTGTCCAAATAGGAATCGGTGCTTACATCAGGGCACCAATCATCTTCATTGTTATCTTCATTGACATGTCCCTCGTCCGCGCCAGCCGCCTCCCTTGGAAGAGATTCTCCTCGCGGCAGCATATCCTTGGCTGCATTGAGTTCCTCGATGGCACCTGTTTTCTGGTAATTTTCCCAATGCGCAACCCATGCCGTATCGAGAATTCGTTTCATCGTTGCAACGTTCTTGTTGATCTTCCACGCTGTGTAGTCAGCAATAACGTAAAGGCGATACTTGGCTCGGCTTGCCGCAACATTCACGATATTTGGGTTTACAAACTTGATTGCGCCCTCACAGCCGCGACTTGCATCACACCCTAAGACAAATATCACCTGATGAGCTTCTTTGCCTTGGAACGTATGAACCGTACCAATATTATGCTTTACAAAATATTGCCACGTTTCCTTGTCAACCACTTCAGGCCTATCATTTGACAGACGATCCCGAAGCCCTCCGACAACGGTTTTAAACGGAGAAATAATATAGAGGCTTGGGATAACACGTCCTTCGGACTTGCCCGATTCGCGAGCTTTTTTCTCAGCCGCAGCTACGGCCTTAATAAAAGCGTCCTCGACAATCTCGTACACCCTGTCGCCCTGAGAATCAACATAATGGTCGCGATTGCCGCGTTCAAATCCCGCAACATTAATCCACTGCGAGGACTTTAGATAAAAACTCTCGGCAAGGTTCTCCTTTGGATTGGCAGTCTCATTAAGCATGGAGCCTTGATACGAAATTGCATTTGAGATGTCGAACATAGGCGATATACAACGACGGTGGACTACAAGCGGGCAGCCAATCCATTGATCAAACTCGCCATCAGTACGCAGATGGCCATAGGGGTTAACGGCATCGGCAAGTCGTTGGACCGAAGCCATATCCCCCTTAAACGGTAATAGTACTTTGTTACCGAGGGCAGCGCGGAGCTCCTTAACATCCCCCGTAATCACAGGTTCGATTTGAGAAGGGTCACCGACAATCATTGCACGTCGACTGCGAGCAAGGGCACCCAGAGAGGCATACGGCACCGCCTGTCCAGCCTCATCTATAATCAGCAAGCCAAACAGCGGATCCGCCCCACCAATCTGAACATCCTCAAGCATGCGACCAATCGACGCAAATGTGGAAGAGATCACTGGAGTAAGTAGACCGAGCGCCTGAAAAAGCACAGGGACCATCTTCCGTCTGTCGGCTTGCGTGAACTCTATCAACTCCTTTTTACCAGAATCGGCGCCTATGTCTTTGGCTCCCCAGTATGTTCGTAGAAGCGTAATGTTGTTCCGCATGCATTTTGATTCAAGGATGAACTCGCGTGTCACTTGCAGCGCGTACAGAAATAGCAGGTTACGCTCCTTTTTTAGTTCATCGTCATCGGATGGATTATATAGATGAGCGCTCTTTCGGCTTTCGCTATCCCCCTTTGAGATAGACTCAACAAAACGCTCATCAATCGTCTCGACAAATTTAGCGCCCTTGACTACGTCCTCTAACCCCTTAATCTCCACCTGCAAAGAGACCAATTTCTTCTTTTCATTCTCTAATTCTTCGTATTTGCTCTCAAATGTCGTACACAGCGCAACAAGCTTCCGCTCCGGTTTGGTTTTCTGCATAAAGGAATCGAGCTTCTCGAGGCTATCGGACAAGCGACCCCTATAGATCCACCCGATCAGCCCACTGGCCTTTTAATATGAGCAGGACATTGTCAAGAGGCAAAATCGGGCCTGGCCCCAACG
>USOF01000143.1 GCA_900556285.1 uncultured Collinsella sp.
GCATACGAGATGCTCAGGAGTCTCGGGGGCTCGGAGATGTGTATAAGAGACAGCACATACCGCGCGGGCGCATGCCGGAAGGTTGTCGGCCAGCACCTCGGCCATAAGGTCAGCCGCCTCGCAGGGCTCGACCATGTCTCGACGGTCCAAGCCGCTCGCATAGGCACTCAACAGCTCGAACACGCGGGCCTCTGCGTCGCTCTTGGGCTCGGGACGGCAAACGTCGCCGCAGCAGCGCTCGGCACCCGTTCCCGCTACGCCCGGCAGTACATCGCGGGCCATGCGCGCGAGCATGCGCACCGTGCCCTGACTGCGCGAAAGCGGCTGCAGGTCGGCATCGTCGCGACGGGCGATCATGTCCGAGAACAACATCTGGCGCTGCATGTTGTCGACGAAGCTGCGGCCATCGCCCATAAGCTCCCACAGCGAACGAAGCCACGACGCGGGGGTTTTGTAGTCAACGCCCAGTGAGGCGCCAGCAACCGCAGCATCGTGACGGCACACGTCGAGCTCGGCAAACGAGGGCGCCAGCAAAACGGCACGCCCGTGGCGGGCAACCAGGTCGGCGAGCAACGCCGCCTCAGCATCGCTCAAGTCCGTCCCGGTATTGGTGGTATAGATTCGAACAGGCATGGTCCTCCACTCAAACCGTTCGCAATAATCAATGCATCCATCCTACCCGCCCACGCGGACAGATTTGCCCCACGCCAACAGATTTGATCCCTTGGGGACGGAGGAAAACGGATCACGGAGGGGGCTAGTCTAACCCAGTAATCCGTTTTCCTCCGTCCCCAAGGGATCAAAAAACCGCCCCCGAAGGGACGGTTCTGCGCAATTCGTTCTTGCCGCTGGCCTACTCGCCATCCTCCAGTTTGATGAGGATCTTGCGATAGCCACCGTACTCGCCATTAAGCGCCTTGGATACACGGCTCACCGTGGTGGACGATGCGCCGGTGCGGGCCTGAACCTCAACATAGGGCTCGCCCTCATCCAGATAGCGCGCGACCTGCAGGCGCTGAGAAAGATCGCAAATCTCGCGCGGCGTGCAGATATCGGTTAAAAACGCCTGGATATCGTTCTCGTCATCCAAAAGACTAAATGCGTGGACCAGCTGCTTGACATCAGGCTTGTCAAACATGTTCTCGATATTCATCGATCACCGCCAAACCCGCCAAAAGGCATCGAAGTTGATACTGACATCGGGCATCGTTCGCCCGTAAATATGCAATAAAACTATGCATAGGCCATTTGCCCGTAGCAGTGTAGCACACCACCAAACTAAAGCGACAAGACTCTCTGCCAGCGGCACGTTTTTCAGGACGAACGCCGTTTTGAAACCGAATGCGCACGTAAGCTCCACGAATATTTGAGACAATGGGCGCCCAAACACCGCGGCGCGCCCGCGCAACCATCCAAGTCGCCGCCGCAAGCCGCTTCACGCGACGCCAGCAACCCCGGCGCAAGAAAGGATTCACGCCATGCGCTTTATGCTTAACTGGCTCTTCACCTCGATCGCCATCGCGATCGCCACGTTCCTCGTCCCCGGTATCCAGCCCTTCGGCTTTGCCGAGGCCTGGGTCTGCTTTGCCTTTGTGGGACTGTTCCTCAACATCGTAGATTCGTTCGTCAAACCGTTCCTCACGGTCATCTCGCTGCCGCTCACAATCATTACGCTCGGCATTTTCCAGCTCGTGCTCAACAGCTTTATGCTGGAGCTCGCCAGCTACCTGTCGGTCAACCTGTTGGGCGTCGGCATCTCCATCGCCGGCTTTGGCTCGGCCTTTATGGGCAGCATCCTAGTGTCCATCATGCGCAGCATCCTCGATAGTATTGCCGAAGAGTAGAACACCCCCGATACACAGACGCATCGAACCAAATCAAAGGCCGCCCATCGCAAAAATGGGCGGCCTTCTTATTTGTCAAGTCTCAGAGGGCAAGAAAATCTACCATTTCCACCCCGTCCCCAAATGGCAGGCGTGGGTTAGATGACATAGTCGTAGCCATGGTTGGGAGCGACAAGTTGATCGAGCGTCACGCCGTCGAGATAATCGTTGATGAGCTTGTCCAGGTTCTTCCACACGTCGAGCGTGGGGCACTCATCAGATCGCGAGCAACCCTTGCAGTCGCCATCCAGGCAGGCGACCGGCGCCAGGCTGCCCTCGGTCAGGCGCAGGATCTCGCCCACCGTGTACTGCTCGGGCGGGCGCGTGAGCACGTAGCCGCCGCCCTTGCCACGCATGCCCGAGAGCATGTTGGCGCGCACGAGCGTAGCCAAGATGTTCTCGAGATATTTCTCGGATATCCCCTGTCGCGCCGCGATCTCTTTGAGCGGGATGCGACCGGCCGCCTGGTGCTCGGCCAGATCGACCATAACGCGCAGGGCGTACCTGCCCTTAGTAGAAACCAACATGTATCGTGCTGCCTTTCGGTCATTTAATCCGTAGAAATTCTAGCCGAAAAAATGGGTTTGAAAATACCCGTTCCGGTCAAGATGGTTAATCGACTTGTAATAATCTCCTATTTCCTATTGCATTACTAGGCTTTAGTGTCTAGTATGCTTCCCAACAGCTAAACGAACAACCTATAAGGTTTATAGGTTTAGCTGTTAGACACACCGTAAAACCACACGGTATCCAGTCATTTGAACACTTTGGAGGTTCACCATGAGCAAGGTTTACACGTCCATCGATCAGCTTATCGGCCACACCCCGCTTCTGGAGCTCACCCACTTTGAGACCGACGAGGGCCTCAAGGCCCGTGTGCTCGTCAAACTGGAATATTTCAACCCCGCCGGCTCCGTTAAAGACCGCGTCGCCAAGAACATGATTGACGAGGCCGAGAAGACAGGCAAGCTCGTGCGCGGCGGCGACTACACCATCATCGAGCCCACGAGCGGCAACACCGGCGTCGGCATCGCCTCGGTGGCGGCCGCCCGCGGCTACAAGGTGATCATCACCATGCCCGAGACCATGTCCGTCGAGCGCCGCAAGTTGATGCAGGCATACGGTGCGCAGCTCGTGCTCACTGACGGCTCCAAGGGCATGAAGGGCGCTATCGCCAAGGCCGAGGAGCTGCAGAAGGAGACTCCCAACAGCATCATCGCCGGCCAGTTTGTGAACCCCGCGAACCCGGCCATTCACAAGGCCACGACCGGCCCCGAGATCTGGGACGACACCGACGGCAAGGTCGACATCTTCGTCGCCGGCGTTGGCACCGGTGGCACCGTGACCGGCGTGGGCGAGTTCCTCAAGGAGCAGAACCCCGAGATTAAGGTCGTCGCCGTCGAGCCCGCCACCTCCCCGGTGCTCTCTAAGGGCCAGGCCGGCCCGCACAAGATCCAGGGCATCGGCGCCGGCTTTGTGCCGGAGGCGCTCGACACGTCTATCTACGACAAGATCATGCCCGTCGCCGCAGAGGACGCGTTCGCCGCGGGCCGTCGCCTGGGACATGAGGAGGGCGTGCTGGTTGGCATCTCCTCCGGCGCCGCCCTGCACGCCGCCCTTGAGCTCGCCCGCAAGCCGGAGAACGCCGGCAAGACCATTGTCGCCGTCATGCCCGACACCGGCGAGCGCTACCTGTCCACCCCGCTGTTCAGCGAGTAAACTCAACAGGTACCCTTAACAGGCGCCCCGCACGTTTTATGAGAAAGGCCCTTATGACCCTCTCCCCCACCTTGTCCGCAAACAGCACCGCAACCGACGCGCCCGCCGCGACCAACGCAACCGCAACGAACGGGACCGGCCGCAAGAAGCGCGTGCTGGTCGCCATGAGCGGTGGCGTAGACTCCAGCGTGACCGCTTACCTGCTGCTTCAGCAGGGATACGAATGCGTTGGCGCCACCATGCGCCTGTACGACGCGGGCTGCGCGGGGCGCGGCGAGGGCCGGGCCTGCAACAACGTGGCGGACATTGAGGACGCGCGCGCCATCGCCCAGCGACTGGGCTTTGAGCACCATGTGATCGACTGCCGCGAGGCCTTTGACCGCGACGTGATCGAGCGCTTTGTCACCGCCTATGAGCATGGCCTCACCCCCAACCCCTGCGTGCTGTGCAACCGCGTGATGAAGTTTGGCGCGCTGCTGGACTTTGCCGACCAGATGGGTTGCGACTACATCGCGACCGGCCACTACGCGCAGATTGTTCGCGTGGACGAGGACGGCGCGCCCACCGCAAGCGGCGACGCCGTGGGCGCGGC
>USOF01000144.1 GCA_900556285.1 uncultured Collinsella sp.
CCTTTGGTGCCTCGTCCAAACAGGTCGAGCAGCTCTACGCCGACGGCACCTACAACGCCGGTGCGCTCTACCGCAAGCCCGGAATTAAACTGCTGGTGGACTTCATCACCAACCCGGCCTTTATGGCAACCGGCAACGCCGAGCGCCTGCAGCGCCTGCACGACGACATTAAAGGCAAGGACTGGTTTATGGCCCTGCTCGACATTGAGGAGTACATCCAGACCAAGGAGCGCGTGCTGGCCGACTACGAGGACCAGGACGCTTGGATGCGCAAGGCGCTCATCAATATCGCCAACGCCGGCACCTTCTCGTCCGACCGTACGATCTCCCAGTACAACGACGAGATCTGGCACCTGAGCTAGCTCATTCCCCTTACCCATCCTCTTGAGAAACGGAGTCGTGGCAACACGGCTCCGTTTTTTGTGCCCGCACGTTATCCTGTGATCCGACTCGGCCAAACAATCTCGATCCGTAGCAATTACTCAACCAAAACGGTCCCAGCCGTTACAGATTGAGACATACCGGCCCCTCCCCTTGGGTTTATCTCAATCTGTAACATCTAGCAGGTGTAATTCGCCTTTGGTGTTACAGATTTAGATGAAATGGTTGGCACAGCGGAACCGTCTCGATCTGTAACATCTAACGTCCGAAATCGGCCCTACCTGTTACAGATCAAGACAAACTGACAGACGGAAAGCCCCAACACAAAGAAAGGCTCCCCTCTCGTCCAGTGGACGGGAGGGGAGCCTTATATGTGACCACGGCAAAAGGATGGCAAAGCCGCAGTCGCCCAAAGGGAGGGCCTGGATGCACCGGGCCTAGATAAGGTTCTTGCCAGACACCTTATCGAAGAGATGAGTCGCGTTCTTCTCGAACTTGAACCAGATGGGGTCGCCCGCCTTGAGCGCACCCTTGGCCTCAAGGTCGACAACGGGAATGATCAGGACGAACTGGCCATCGGGAGCAGTCACGTGGACATGCTCGGTCGAACCCATGAGCTCGGTCACCTCGACGGTGCCCTGAAGCGCACCCTCCTCGCCCTTGTCGGCAAGCAGAATCTGCTCGGGGCGCACGCCGGCCGTAATCTCTTTCACGTCGCCGCCGTCCCAGTTGAGGGCAAGCTGAGCGCAAGTCTCGGGGGCAAGCGCCACGTTCATATCCTCGGTCTTGACGGTAAAGCCGTTCCCCGAGCGCACCAGCTGAGCATCGAAGAAGTTCATCTGCGGCACGCCGATGAAGCCGGCGACGAAGATGTTCGCGGGATGGTTGAAGACCTCCTGCGGCGTGGCGATCTGCTGGACAACGCCGTCCTTCATGACCACGATGCGGTCGCCGAGGGTCATAGCCTCGGTCTGGTCGTGGGTAACGTAGATGAAGGTGCCCTTGATCTCGTGACGCAGCTTAATGAGCTCGGCACGCATCTGGTTACGAAGCTTGGCATCCAAGTTGGACAGCGGCTCGTCCATCAGGAAGACCTTGGGGTCACGCACGATGGCGCGGCCGATGGCGACGCGCTGGCGCTGGCCGCCAGAGAGCGCCTTGGGCTTACGGTCGAGGTACTCGGTAATACCCAGGATCTCAGCAGCGGAGCGAACCTTACGGTCGATCTCGTCCTTGGGGACCTTCTTGAGCTCGAGCGTAAACGCCATGTTCTCGTACACCGTCATATTGGGATACAGAGCATAGCTCTGGAACACCATGGCGATGTCGCGGTCCTTGGGAGCGACGTCGTTGACGCGCTTGCCATCGATGAGCACATCGCCCGAGGTGATGCCCTCCAGGCCGGCGATCATGCGCATCGTCGTGGACTTACCGCAGCCAGAGGGGCCAACGAGGACGATGAACTCCTGGTCGTGAACGGTGAGGTTGAAGTCCTCTACAGCAAGCACACCGTCCTCGGTAACCTTGAGGTTGTGCTTCTTCTCCTCGGTCTTCTTCTTTTTGCCAAAGAAGCCCTTCTTTTTTGACTCGTTGTTGGGATACACCTTCTGAACATGTTTGAGAACGATCTCGGCCATGTCTTTACCTTTCGATACGCGGCGCCGCGCTGAGGGGCGCCGCCAAAACTTGCAAAACAGTTACGGCATCAGCCCTTGACGGCACCTGCCACAACGCCGTCAATGATGTACTTCTGGCAGAAGATGTACATGATGACGATGGGGATGACGACCATCATGATGCATGCCATCATGGGGCCGAGCTCAACGTGGCCATAGCCGCCACGGAAGTACTGGATCAAGATAGGAATGGTCTTGTACTTGGTGGAGTCGAGCGTAAGGTAGGGCAGCAGATAGTCGTTCCAGACCCACATGGTCTCAAGGATACCGACCGAAAGATAGGTGGGCTTCATGATGGGAAGGACGATCTTAAAGAACACCTGGACCGGGTTGCAGCCGTCGATCATGGCCGCCTCTTCGATCTCGAGCGGGATGTTCTTTACAAAGCCGGCGAACATAAAGACCGCGAGGCCCGCGCCAAAACCAAGGTAGATGAAGCAGATGTTAAACGGCGTGTTAAAGCCGATGCGGTCCGCGAGGTTGGACAGCGTGAACATGAGCATCTGGAAGGGCACGACCATCGAGAAGACGAACAGGTAATAGAAGAAGTTCGAGATCTTGCTGTTGACGCGCACCACGTACCAAGCGCACATGGAGCAGCACACCAAGATCAGCACGACCGACGTGACCGTGATGATGAGCGAGTACATAAATGCCGAGGCAAAGCCCTGCTCGTTCAGAGCGTGCACGTAGTTTGCGAGGCCGTTGAACGTCTCGGGCGTGAGCAGATCGAACGCCGTGGTGGTGCTGATTGCGGTCGCTTTCTTAAAGGAATTGAGCGCAATCATGAACACGGGGTAGATCCATGCGAGCGACAGGATCGTAAAGAAGATCGAGAGCGCGCGGTTGATAGCCTTATCGCGTTTCATTACTGCTGCACCTCCTTGGACCTCGTGGCCTTAAGCTGGATCATAGAAATAGCGACAACCAGGATGCAGAAGATAACTGCCTTGGCCTGACCGATGCCCTGCCATGCGATGCCAGCACGCGAATAGAACGTGTTGTAGATGTTCAGGGCGAGCATCTCGGTGGAGTGCGCCGGGGCGCCACCGGTAAGGGCGAGGTTCTGGTCGAACAGCTTAAAGCCGTTGGTGATGGACAGGAACAGGCAGATGGTGATGGTCGGCATCAGGTTGGGGATCTTAACCTTCCAAAACGTCTGCCACGCCGTAGCGCCGTCGACCTTGGCGGCCTCGATGTAATCAGACGGAATGGACTGCAGACCGGCGATGTAGATGATCATCATGTAGCCGACCTGTTGCCACAGGGTCAGGATGATAAGGCCCCAGAAGCCAGCGGCGGAGTTGAGGGCGATAAGCTGGGCACCCACGTTGGAGAGCAGGCAGTTGATCAGAATCTGCCAAATGTAACCCAGTACAATGCCGCCGATCAGGTTAGGCATAAAGAAGATCGTACGGAAGATGTTGGTGCCCTTGAGCGCCTTGCGGGTGAGCGCCTGTGCAATGGCCAGCGCGATCACGTTGATGAGCACCGTCGACAGGAAGGCAAACGCCACGGTAAAGAAGAACGACGTGGAGAACTGCGGATCCGTCAAGGCACGCACATAGTTCTCGACACCGACAAAATGCGCGTTGTTAATGGTAATAAACTGGCAGAACGAGAGATAGAAGCCCTGGATAAAGGGGATCACGAACCCGATCATAAACGCCAGGCACGTGGGCAGCATAAAGAGCGGCCACCAGCGCTTGAGTGCTTTGCCCATAGAAGGGTCCTTTCAATATGCAGGGGGCGGGCAAACCTACGTCTGCCCGCCCCCTGTCGCTAATCAGATAGCTTGGGCAGCAACTGCTTACTCGGAAGCAGCCTTCTCGGTCTTCCAGCCATCGACGAAGGCGTTCTTGACGCCGTCCCACTTGGTGTTGTCGGCAGCATAAGCGATGAGAGCCTGCTTGAGGTTCTTCTTCCACTCCTCGGAGGGGATGTAAACGAAGTCCCAAGCGACGGTCTTCTTGCCGTCCTTGGCCATAGCAACGGCCTGCTGCGAGAAGACGTTGGTGGTCTCCTTGGCGCTCTTGAACGGGGCGGTCAGACCCATCTTGTCAGCGATGATGCTGGTGGCGGTGTCAGAAGTGACGCACCAATACATGAAGTCCTCGGTGG
>USOF01000145.1 GCA_900556285.1 uncultured Collinsella sp.
TTTTATTGCTGTTCTTCTCTCCAGACTTCTTGCCATCCTTGTCTTCGGACTTTTTGCTATCCGAGCCCTTGTTTGATTCCTTGTCCGAAGACTCGGACTCCTTCTTAGAGTCAGATTTATCCGAACCCTTAGACTCGTCGTTCGCACCATCCGAAGATTTGGAATCCTTGGAGCCAGCTTTACCCGAAGCGACGGTCGAGTCAGACCCCTTGGCGTCCTTCGCGACGACGCTCTCCCCCGTCACGGTCTGAACGATCCAGTCAATGGACCAGGCGCCGCTCTCGGAAGGATGGACGAAGCCCAGCGAGACGACGATCAGAATGGTGCACGCGGCAGCAAGAACGCCAAGGAGCGCCTTGCGACGAGAGGCGGACGCCGCCGAAGCGGCGCCCTGTTGCTTTGCATCGTCGAACTGAATGAACGAGGAATCTGGTTGCTTGGGGTCAGCGTCCTTGGATTTATTGGACACAGCCCTCACCTACCGACGTTTGGTGAACACGAACACGCCGACGATGGCGAGTCCGATGACGCCGGCGGCAACGCCAACAATGGCGAGCGGATTGGTGCCAGTCTCCTGCTCGGAAGCACCAGAGGGCTTCTTAGCAGTGGTCGTGGAAGCAGCACCCGTATCGGACTTGGAATCGGACTTCTTGTCGGACTTGCTGTCCTTCTTGTCAGACTTGTTGTCAGACTTCTTGTCGGACTTCTTGTCGGACTTGTTGTCCTTGGTCTCGGTCTTGGTCGACACCGTCGTCTTGGTCACCGGCTTCTTGCCCGGGGCAATAGCGCCGCCCTTCGAGCCGGAGCCAGAACCCGCGCCAGCGCCAGTGCCGGAATCAGTACCGGTACTAGAACCGCCGCCGCCATTCGAACCAACGCCACCGTTGCCACCATTAGTGCCAGAACCGCCATTACCGCCAGGGTTAACGGCATTCTTGGTCCACTGGGCATACAACGTCAGGTCGGCCGTCACCGGCGTGCTAAAGTCATACGCCTGCGCGCAAGCCTCATCGGTGAACCAACCGCCGAAAGTGTAGCCATCGCGCGTCGGATCGGCCGGCTTGACCAGCTTGCCGTCGTCCGTAGCAACAAACTTAGTGTCGCAAGCAGACCCGCCGTTGGAATTAAAGGCAACCGTCCAAGACTCAACGGCCCCGAGCTTGAACAGCGTGCCCGAATCATTGATGTAGTACAGGCTGCCAGATGCATCGGCAATGACCGGAGAGTCGCAGTGCTGGTAATGGCCAGCCGCATCATAAATCTGCGTCGCCTCTGCATCGCCGAGCGTATAGCGATACACGCCACCACCAGCAGAGTAGTTAACGTAATCCTTGCTATCCGCGCTGTTAACGGTGAAGTACACATAGGTCTTGCCGCCCTGAACACTCACCAGCGGAGTAGCAGCAATACCGTTAAATCCGGCCGGCAGTTCTTTACCGTCAGCAGCGGTGACCATCGTGGTTTTACCGGTCTTCAGATTATAGAAAGCCAGAGCAGAGCCAGTAGCCGTCTGTCCGCCGACAATCAAGTTTTCGCCAGCCACCGCCGGTGCGCTCATGTTATTCGTAAGACCCAGGTCGACCGTCTTCTGCTCGCTCAGTACGCCCTTCGCCGAAAGCGAAATCACATGGAGCTTTCCATCGTGCGTCATCTGATAGAAGGTCGAACCATTGGACGGATCGGCGACACAGTCGGCGTTCGCGAGAGCGCCGAGCTTCATGGTCGAAACGACATCGCCCGTCGTCTTATCAATGCACTTAAGCGTGCCCGCGCTCGTAGGAACAATGGCATACTTATCCGTCAAAGCCGCACCAGTCCAGTAATAGCCCTCGGCAGGGTCGATGTTCTGCCAAGAAACTTCGCCCGTGGCAATCTTAATGCGCGAAAGGGAGCCGTTGCCGTAGGTCGCGTTGTAATTCTCGTCATACGAAATATCGACCGTACCAACATAGACGTACTCGCCGTCCGAAACGACGGTGCAGGAGCTCTGCGTCAAGTCCGTCAAACCGGGCGTCAGCCACTTGCAGATCAGCTTGTCTGCAGTAATCGCCTGGACCGCACCGCCGTTGAGCGGAACGATGATAAGGCCATTGGTATAGATCGGACGAGAGGTATAGCTCACCTTGGAGGCAAGCGGCGCAGAGGCAACCTTTTTGCCCGTGGACGAATCGATCTTAATGAGCTCGTTCTCGGTCGCGATGTACACAAAGCCGTTAGCAATGACAGGCTCGCTGCAGTTGGCATACTGCTGACCAGACTCGGCCTTCCAATCGAAGGCCCACTTAAGACCGGCGGCCTGCGCAGGCGTCTTGGCATCCGTTACGGTCGAACCGTTGCCACTGTTGCCGTAGCCGGCCCACTCGGCATCCCAATCAGGAGTCGTCGCGCTCGGATCCACGACAATCTTGTCGGGATCGGGCATGGGCGAATTTTCGGTGGTATAGGCAAGCGTGACCTTATCGCCGCTCTTGAGCGTAATCTGATTGGCGCAAAGTAAGGAGGGCTCTCCGTTGATATACAGATGCCAATATTTATTGGTCGCAGCATCCCAACCATACGGTTTGTGATCAAACGGCGAAGTAATGGAATTCAGGAACCAGTACTCACCACTCTGGGAGCCGTTGTACGCAACGCCCTTGGCCTTCAGAACTGCCTCAATAAGGTTCTGGGCCGTGGAGCCTTCGGGCAGAGAAACATTGCTTGCCGTGCCCTAACGCGTATTGTTCCCGTTGACATCGGGACCGATAACATCGACAGAACCAAGAACCTGGCCAGGAAGGGCACCGGCGTCAGCACCATACATAAAGGTGACGGCGTCACCCTCTTGGAGCTCGTAGGCACCGGCGCCAACGTCGGCGAACTTGCCATTTACGTAGAAGCGCCAATAGCTATTGGTCGCAGCATCCCAGCCATAGGACTTACCATCGAACGGCGAAGTAATGCCGTTGAGGAACCAGCCCCAAGGCGATTCGCCAGCATCGAGAGTAAGGCCGGTCTGCTCAAGGAGATCCTTAGCAGTGGAGCCTGCCTTGAGGCTCGTCTGGCCCGTCGAAGCCCAAACCTGCTGCTTGCCGTCCTTGTCCTTACCAAGTACCTGAACAGAAGCATGAACAGAATCAGAGGGCAACTGGTCGCCCCAGCCACCGTAGAACCACGTAACGGTATCGCCAGCATGAATGGTGACATTGTCCGCCGTGTAGTCGCTCGACTTGCCGTTGATAAACAGCTGCCAATAGGTCGAATAATCGAGCGGCGTACCCAGCTCAACGCCGTTGTACTTAAGGCTCAGAATGAAGGAGCCCGCAGCAACGGCGTCAATATCATTCGCCTCGAGCGCGACCTTCGTAAGGTCAAGCGCGCTCGAGCCGGACGTCACCACATACTGCGCGTTATCGACCCAAGTCTGAGTCTTGCCCTGGGCATCGCGACCAATGACGGTCACATTTGCGGCAACCTGGTCCTTAACGACAGGGGACGAGCTACCAGCCGTATAGGCAAACTCAATCTTCTGCCCCTGGTTGAGCTTGACGCTGCTCGCGCCAACCGAGGAAGACGCGCCGTCGACGAACAGCTGCCAGAAGGCATAAGTCGTCGGATCGTAGGCGAGCGTGCGGCCATCGCTCGGGGATGTGATGCTTTCGAGGTAGAAACCGTATGCCGTGTTCGGATCGTACTTCGCCTTGAAGCCCGTCTTCTCCTGCAGCTTAATGAAGGCATCCGCAGCCGTCGCGCCCTCATCGAGCTTGAGCTGCGTAGGTGCCACCCAGGTCTGAGCCTTGCCGTCGGCATCGGTGCCGATAATCGAGAACGAGACCTCGACTTGCTTCTTGGCGACATCGCCGGTTTCTGTCGGGTTCTCTGTCTGGACGGCAGTCGCGGCGGCAGATCCTGCTTGGCCAGCGGATGCCGTCGAAGACTGCTCGCTCGTGGCAGGGCTCCCCCCCGTCGCCGAGCCTTCGTCGCCAGTTGCTGCCTCTGTTGTGGCGGCACTGGCTGCAGGCGCGCTCCCGGAATCCGAAACCTCGGCGCCGCTCTGCTCAGCGGTACCGCCCGCAAGCGCTGCGTCCTCGCCTGGCGTCGTAGCCTGAGCCACAGCGTCGGTAATGCCCTCGGCACCCTCGGCCCACAGCTGAGCCGGCGTGGTGCTGCAGCTGTCTCTTATACACATCTCCGAGCC
>USOF01000146.1 GCA_900556285.1 uncultured Collinsella sp.
TACGAGATGCTCAGGAGTCTCGTGGGCTCGGAGATGTGTATAAGAGACAGGGTCCATACCGCCGGCAATCTCGCCATACATACGGGCGACGCGTGCTGGAGTCTCCAGCAGGCCCTCACGAGTTGGGTCCTCGCCTATACCTTCAAGCAGCAGCTTAATGGCAGTCTCGACTTTTTCCTGATCGACCATCTGGGCCTCACTTTTTTCGATTTCGCGTTCGCGCTATGGTACCACGCCGGCACGCAACCTCTGCCAGCTACATAGTATGGGTCGAATAGACCGGATCGTCCCGCCAAAGCTCCACAGCATCGCAAAGCGCAACGCCCTCACGTGCAGCACGAGCGCGCGTGGCGTTCATGTCGATCACGCGCTGATTGCTCGAGCCCCTAAAGCGCAACGAGATATCGTACAGATCCTGAACGAACGGGCCGTCCACCAACATGTCGAGGCAGGCCAGGATACGGTCCGTCACCTCGGTATGATGACGGCCACCCGGCATAAGCTCCTCGAGCACGTCACCGGTAAAGCACCAAATGGTCTTGCCCGACCCAGCAGGATAGGCCGCACGCACGCGCTCGATAAAGTCAACAAGCCCCGCCTGATTCTCGGGCTCCATAGGCTCGCCACCCAGAATCGTCAGGCCATCGATAAAGGGATGATCGAGACTCTCGATAATCTTATCCTCGACGGCACGATCGAACGGCTCGCCCGCAGCAAAGTCCCACGCGACAGAGTTAAAGCAATTCTTGCACCCACGACGGCACCCGCTCACAAACAGAGAAGTACGAACGCCTTCACCATCAGCAATATCGAAATACTTAATGTTCGCGTAGTTCATAAGTAACTCTCCCGGGAGGCCGGGACATATCTTCCCGTCCTCAAACATTCTCGGCCTTCGGCCTGCGAAACTGCGGGCGGGACGATATGTCCCGGCCTCATGCAAAGGGTAACTCAATGAACGAAGCGAACATCGAGCATAGGGTTCGAGGTCCAATAAATACTCAGCTGCAGCTCAACCGCCATCGCAAGTAAATCGCAGCTGCAGCTCAAATTATTTCCGCTAAGAACTTCGAGGAGTGAGCAGACCGCATGCCGCATCTCAGCTACATCAACTTGGCTGCCCGTAGCGAGGCCCCGGACCTTTGCTCGATATGAGTTCCGCACGAACAGGAGGCGCCAGTGGCGCCTCCGTCGTGAGCCAGGACTGTCCGAAATAGCGAGTAAAGGTCCGGGGCCTCGCTACGGGGCAGCCTGGGATGGTTATTAGAGATGCAGCACGCGGTCGCGGATCTCCTCGGTTCGACCCTGGTTCCAGAACTGGGTACCGATGTAGCCGCACGTACGACGAGCGACGTTCATCTTCTCCTGGTCGCGGTTGCCGCAGTTGGGGCACTCCCACACCAGCTTGCCATCGTCCTCGACAATCTTGATCTCGCCATCGTAGCCGCACACCTGGCAGTAGTCGCTCTTGGTGTTGAGCTCGGCGTACATGATGTTGTCGTAGATGTACTGCATCACGCGAATGACAGCCTTGAGGTTGTCCTGCATGTTGGGAACCTCAACGTAGGAGATAGCACCGCCCGGCGAAAGCTGCTGGAACATGCCCTCGAACTTAAGCTTATCGAAGGCATCGATCTCCTCGGACACATGAACGTGATAGCTGTTAGTAATGTAGCCCTTGTCCGTCACGCCCGGGATAATGCCAAAACGGCGCTGCAGGCACTTGGCGAACTTGTAGGTCGTCGACTCAAGCGGGGTGCCGTACAGCGAGAAGTCGATATCGCTTTCGGCCTTCCACTCGGCGCACTTGTCATTCATGCGCTGCATGACGGCCATGGCAAAGGGCGTGCCCTCCTTCTCGGTGTGGCTGTGGCCCGTCATGTACTTGACGCACTCATACAGGCCGGCATAGCCCAGGCTGATGGTGGAGTATCCGCCCACGAGCAGCTTGTCGATCGTCTCGCCCTTCTTCAGACGCGCCAGGGCGCCGTACTGCCAAAGAATCGGCGCGGCATCCGAAAGCGTGCCCATCAGGCGCTCATGACGGCACAGCAGGGCACGGTGGCACAGCTCAAGGCGCTCATCGAAGATCTTCCAGAACTTGTCCATATCCTGGTGCGAGCTCAGCGCAACATCAGGCAGGTTGATGGTCACGACGCCCTGGTTAAAGCGACCATAGTACTTGGGCTTGCTCGGGTCGTAGTTCAGCGCGTTGGCGACGTTGTTAAAGCCGTTGCCCGAGCGGTCGGGCGTCAAGAAGCTGCGGCAGCCCATGCAGGTATAGCAGTCACCGTTACCCGCGGTCTCGCCCTTCGACAGCTTGAGCTCGCGCATCTTCTTCTCGGAGATGTAATCGGGAACCATGCGCTTGGCGGTGCACTTGGCAGCCAGCTGGGTCAGGTAGAAGTACGGGGAATTCTCGTGAACGTTATCGTCCTCGAGTACATAGATAAGCTTGGGGAATGCCGGGGTAATCCACACGCCGGCCTCGTTCTTAACGCCCTCGTAGCGCTGGCGAAGCGTCTCCTCCACGATCATGGCAAGGTCGTGCTTCTCCTGAGGCGTACGGGCCTCGTTAAGATACATGAAGACCGTCACGAACGGCGCCTGACCATTGGTGGTCATAAGGGTCACGACCTGATACTGAATCGTCTGGACGCCGCGACGAATCTCATCGCGCAGACGGTCCTCAACAACCTCGCGGACCTTTTCGGGAGATGCGGAAACGCCGAGCTCCTCGAGCTCGCGGGCGACCTCGCCACGAATCTTTTGACGGCTCACCTCAACGAACGGGGCGAGATGGGTCAGCGAGATGGACTGGCCGCCGTACTGGGAGGAAGCAACCTGGGCGATAATCTGCGTCGCAATATTGCAGGCAGTCGAGAAGCTGTGCGGTTTTTCGATCAATGTGCCCGAGATAACGGTACCGTTCTGGAGCATATCCTCCAGGTTCACCAGGTCGCAGTTATGCATGTGCTGGGCAAAGTAGTCCGAATCATGGAAGTGAATCAGGCCCTCATTGTGAGCATCCACAATCTCCTGGGGCAGCAGCACGCGCTGGGTCAGATCCTTGGAGATCTCGCCGGCCATGTAGTCACGCTGAACGGAATTGACGGTCGGGTTCTTATTGGAGTTCTCCTGCTTGACCTCTTCGTTGTTGCACTCGATCAGCGACAGGATCTTGTCGTCGGTCGTGTTCTTCTGGCGCTTCAGACTCTGAACATAGCGATAGATGATGTAGTGGCGGGCAACCTCGTAGCAGTCGAGACGCATGATCTCGTCCTCGACCAGATCCTGGATCTCCTCGACCGACACGGTGTGACCCGCGTTCTCGCATGCCTCGGCGACATTTTGTGCCGCGTAAACCACCTGGCGGTCGGTTAGACGAGAGCTCTCCTCGACCTCCAAGTTGGCGGCGCGAATCGCATTGACGATCTTATCGATGTCAAAGACAACCTCGGTGCCGCTGCGCTTGATGATCTTCATCCTCTTGCCTCTTTCTCGTCGTAGCCTCATTGCGCTTCAGAGCCAAACGATGCCCGGCAGGGCTTGCCCCTGTCTTGCGGCGCCGTCGCGCAATCTGTGTTCTCGATAAACCATAGGTCCTCATGCGGACAATCCTCGCGGCCGATCAAGCGGCTCAAAGGCGTGTCCAAATGGGACGAATAAGGTCTTCGTTCTCTGTCCGCCATCTATCATACGACAAAGATGCATCTATATCCTGTATTCTTTTTTTAGGTCAAACACAACATATAGTGTTTCAGCAGGTCAAAGCAATTGGTCATTTTGCAGACGCATTATAAATGAGGGGTTCTTGGCGAGTCGGTAAAACGTTACCAACACGGCTACCTGCATGGCAGTTATAAAACCCCCTTAGTCAAGCCGCTGACAAATCCTACTAAAACCAAGCCACTCACGCCAAAAGAATCCAAAAGATTATGCTTGACCAACATGTTGCGGTCGCGATCGGCCAGAACGTATGCAATCTGCCGGCACCCCTACGGGGATGCGAAGACCATCGCGTACAAACCTTGGATCAATATTTGGTGGCTTATTTGGCGGCGTACTTGGTGACAAAAAAACAGCCCAGAGGACATAGCCTCTGAGCTGTGAACATTTGGTGGGCGTTAGAAGATTTGAACTTCTGACCTCTTCCGTGTCAGGGA
>USOF01000147.1 GCA_900556285.1 uncultured Collinsella sp.
CCGAGATCTACACGCGTAAGATCGTCGGCAGCGTCAGATGTGTATAAGAGTCAGGAACTGGGTGCAGGGCTGCTACGCCGGCGCCGCCGGCCTCATCTTTGGTTGGGTGCTCGTGACGACCGGAAAGCTCCGCTACACGATCCTGCTGCACTTTGCCTTTAATGCCGGGTCGTATCTCATGACGTTGCTCTGGTTTGTGAACACGCCGCTCGATGTGGCAATTACGGTCGCTATCGCCGGCGTCATCCTCGTTGAGGCAATGCGTTCGCTGCACCACGCGTGTGGGGTGGATGCAGCGAGCGCACCGCTGCCCTAGTTGCGGCGTCCGCCTCCGTTGGCGCCCTGACGCCCCTGGGCCGCGCGATTGCGACCGGCAGTGTTCTGTGCGCGCGACATGCCACCGTGGCCCTTGCTGCCTTTTGGTCCCTTGCCGGCGGCGCCACCGTGGGCCTTGCCGCCCTTCTTGCCAGTGCCGTGTCCGCCGCCGGCCGATGTCTCGCCTGGGCGTGGCGGCACGGGGCGGATCAGACAGTGCTTGGTGTAGCCAATCAGGTCGCGACGCCCGGCCTTCTCCAGTGCCTCGCGCACCAGCTTGTAGTTCTCGGGCTTGCGATATTGAATCAGCGCACGCTGCATGGCCTTCTCGTGCGGGTCGCGCGCCACATAGATTGGCTCTATGGTGCGCGGGTCCACGCCGGTGTAGTACATGCACGTCGACATGGTGGACGGCGTGGGGTAGAAGTCCTGCACTTGCTCGGGCATGTAGCCCATGTCGCGCACGGCCTCGGCAAGGTCCACGGCTTCCTTCATGGTTGAGCCCGGGTGGCTCGAGATGAGGTACGGCACCACATACTGCTTGAGTCCATACTCGCGATTCAAGCGTTCATATTTACGGCAGAATGCATCGTAGACGGCGCGGCTCGGCTTGCCCATCACGGACAGCACCGCGTCGCTCACGTGCTCGGGCGCTACGCGCAGCTGGCCCGAGACGTGATGCTCCAGCAGCTCGCGCAAAAACTCGTCCGAGGCATCGGCCATGGTGTAGTCAAAGCGGATGCCGCTGCGCACGAAGACCTTTTTGACGCCCGGCAGCTGGCGCAGGTCGCGCAGCAGCTGCGTGTAGCCGCTCTCGTCGACCACCATGTTCTTGCATACACTCGGCCACAGGCAGCGCTTGTTCTTGCACACGCCGTGCTTGAGCTGCTTGTCGCAGGCAGGACGGCTAAAGTTGGCCGTCGGTCCTCCCACGTCGTTGATGTAGCCCTTAAACTCGGGATCGCGCGTGAGCAGCTCGGCCTCGCGCATGATCGAGTCGTGGCTGCGCATCTGCAGCACGCGGCCCTGGTGGAAGGTGAGGGCGCAAAATGAGCACTCGCCAAAGCATCCGCGGTTGGAGCTAATGGAAAACTTGATCTCGGCAAAGGCCGGCACGCCGCCTGCTGCGTCGTAGTCGGGATGCCAATCGCGTGCGTAGGGGAGTTCGGCCACCTCGTCCATCTCGTCGGTGGTGAGTGTCGCCGACGGCGGGTTCTGCACCACATAGACGCTGTTGGGGTAGGGCTCTACCAGGCGATGCCCGGTGATGGGGTCCATGTTCTGCTGCTGCACGTTAAAGCTGCGCGCGTAGTTGAGCTTGTCGGCGGCAAGGTCGTCCCAGCTGGGCAGCAGGTCGTAGTCGTAGACCTCGTCGAGCGAACCCGTGCGGTAGACGGTGCCATTGATATAGGTAATCTGATCGACGGGCAGTCCGGCGTCGAGCGCGTCGGCGATCTCGACGATCGCGTGCTCGCCCATGCCGTAGATGAGGATGTCGGCGCCCGAGTCGAGCAGTACCGAGCGCTTGAGCTTGTCCTGCCAGTAGTCGTAGTGGGCCAGGCGGCGCAGACTTGCCTCGATGCCGCCGATGATGATGGGGGCGTCCTTGAACGTCTGGCGGATGAGGTTACCGTAGACCGTGACGGCTCGGTTGGGACGGTGACCCTCCTCGCCGCCGGGGGTATAGGCGTCGGTGTGGCGGCGGTGCTTGGTCACCGAATAGTGGTTGACCATGGAGTCCATATTGCCGGCGCTGACCAAAAAGCCCAGGCGCGGCTCGCCGAGCACGGTGATGCTGGCGGGATCGGTCCAGTCGGGTTGGCAGATGATGCCCACTTTGTAGCCGTGCGCGTCAAGGACGCGGCTGATGATGGCCATACCAAAGCTGGGATGGTCCACGTAGGCGTCGCCGCAGATGTAGACAAAGTCGCACTGGTCCCAACCGCGCGCATCCATGTCGGCGCGGCTGACGGGGAGGAACTTATTGCGGCCCGGTCGCCAGGGGCGGGCGGGCGCTGCAGAGGCATGCGTGGGTCGCGAGCCCTGCGCCTTACCGCCGCGCTTTTGCTGCTGGCCCTGTTTACCCTGCTGACTGCGCTGGTTGTTCTGAGCGTGCTGAGGCTTTTTTGCCACGATCCCTCCCGGTGTTTGTATGCTGCACGTAATTGTAACCAGTCTTTTTGGGACGGAGCTAAAAAGACTGGTGGAGTACACGAGCTAGCGGATCGGGGCGTCGATGCGGGTGCCGTTTGTTTCCAGACTGTGTATCCCTGTGTCGAAGGGGTCGTCTCGCTCGCACGCCATGTTGTCAATGGGTTACAGTATGAACGGCGGCTATGTTTCCGCCAACGCACGAGAGAGTCGTCAACAAGGAGGATGCACGACGATGCAGCGTGCCAAACAGATATCGGAGTCTATTGAGCTGGGCATCATCTTGGCGCTCGCCGGTGGCTTTATGGACGTGTATTCGTACATTGGGCGCGACCATGTTTTCGCCAACGCGCAAACAGGCAACATCCTGCTCGTGGGAGTGAGCATCTCGGAGGGCAACTGGGCACTTGCGGGGCGCTACTTCTTCCCCGTGGTGTCGTTTGCCGTGGGCATTATGCTTGCCGACCTGGTACATGAGCGGTTTGGCAGCGTGATCCATTGGCGTCAGGTGACGGTGTTCTTTGAAGCCGTCATCTTGCTGGGCGTGAGCTTTATCCCCGGTGGCGGTTACAACCTGCTCGCCAACTGCCTCACCTCGTTTGCCTGCGGCATGCAAGTCGAGAGCTTCCGCAAGATCCACGGTCACGGCATCGCTACGACCATGTGCATCGGCAACTTGCGCAACGCGCTGCAAAACGTGGACGATTACATCATCACCCACAGGCGCGGCTTTTTGGAAAACGGCCTGCTGTACTTTGGCGTGATCTTTACCTTTGTGTTTGGCGCCGTATTGGGCAACTGGTGTATTGAGCGCATGGGCCTGCATGCCATCGTCGTGGCGAGCTTGCTGCTGTTTGTCGCGTTTGCCATCATGTTCATCGACCGCGAGCGCGACTTGCGTTTACGCTGGAAGGTTGCGGCCGAGGCTTGGAAAGAGGGCTGCCGAAAGTAGCCGATTGCGGCAAAGGGACTGTTCCTTTGCCGCAATATTTTTCATCATCTGTTGAAACGCTTTAACACTTTTGACGTTCTCACGCGTTTTTCGTTTCAAAAGCGTTAGGATGGGACTTATAGCGCGGGGCGTAATGGGTGCCCCGCACACGATGGGAGGCTATCAATGGCTAATCGTTTCGTTCTCAATACCATTTCTTATCATGGTTCCGGCGCCATCAAGGAGATCCCCGGCGAGCTCCAGCGTCGCGGCTACAAGAAGATCTTCGTCTGCTCCGACCCCGATCTGGTCAAGTTTGGCGTTACCGCTAAGGTGACCGATGAGCTCGACGCTGCCGGCATCGCTTGGAGCCTCTACTCCGAGATTAAGCCCAACCCCACGATCCAGAACGTCAAGGACGGCGTCGAGGCCTTCAAGGCTGCCGAGGCCGATTCCATCGTCACCATCGGCGGCGGCTCCGCCATGGACACCGCCAAGGCCATCGGCGTCATCATCACCAACCCCGAGTTCGCCGACGTGCGCTCCCTTGAGGGCGTCGCCCCCACCAAGAACCACGCCGTGTTCACCATCGCCGTGCCCACCACCGCCGGCACCGCCGCGGAGGTCACCATCAACTACGTCATCACCGACCCCGAGAAGGTCCGCAAGTTCGTCTGCGTCGACACCAACGCCGCTCCCGAGGTCGCCGTGGTCGATCCCGAGATGATGGCAACCATGCCCGCCGGCC
>USOF01000148.1 GCA_900556285.1 uncultured Collinsella sp.
GTGGGCTCGGAGATGTGTATAAGAGACAGGTACCGTTGCAAGCGCGCGGTTGTCGACGACCGACCTCACGTATTCAAAGAGCCGATCGGGCACCTCGAACGCTTGCCTATCGTCTTTTGTCATATCAAGATCCTCACAAGCGAAAAGCGTTATTCGATGATGTAGCCGACGCCCCAGACGTTTTTGATAAAGCGTGGCTTTTGTGCGTCGTCGCCGATCTTTTCGCGCAGGTGGCGAATATGCACCATCACCGTATTGTTGGAGCCGGGCATAAAGTCCTCGTTCCACACCGCGCGGAACAGGTCCTCCACGGCCACCACGCTGCCGCGATGCTCGACCAGATACAGCAAGATTGAATACTCGGTGGGTGTGAGGCGTACCGGCGCACCGTCCACCGTCACGGAACGAGCGTCGCGGTTGATCTCCAAGCCGTCGAGCTGAATGGTCGGCGACTCGGCCGCCTGCGCACGGCTACCGTAGCTGGTATAGCGGCGAAGCTGAGCGTGCACGCGCGCGATGAGCTCCAGCGGACGGAACGGCTTAACCACGTAATCGTCCGCGCCAAGCGAAAGGCCCTCGATCTTGTCTTGCTGGGCATCGCGCGCCGTCAGCATGATCACGGGATAGGTATGGCTGGAACGGATCGTACGCAGCAGCTCAAAGCCATCGATATCGGGCAGCATGACATCCAGCAGCGCCAGATCGAATTCCTGCTCCAAGATTGCCTTGGCAGCATCGGCCCCGCTATAGGCAATCTGGACATCAAAGCCCTCTTTGGTTAGGTAGATACCAACCAAGTCGGCGATGGCCTTTTCGTCATCAACTACCAAAATGCGCTCGTTCATGCGTGCTCCTCTCGCGCTCCATTATGCCCGAGGCGACGCACGCCACACACAACAAGCGTGGGTGATTAAGTCGGCCTTAAGCACCCTTGTGCCCGTTCGAGCGCGGATGTGGACCACGCACGCACGCGATGATCGCCGACGACGGCAAACGATATACTCTAGTTCCAGAAGAGACCATCCCGTCGAAAGCGAAACCTGTGAAGACCCTCACCTCTTTTGCAAAGCGCTCAGCCCAGCTTGCCGCCGGCTTTGTCTGCGCTATCGCCCTTGCCGCTGGCGTACCCACCGTCGCTGGCGCCCAAGTGCTCACGACCGACAATGTTTGCGGCAAAACCGCCGATGCGCGCGGCATCTCGGCCGAAAACCTGCCCGATATCGATGCGACCAATGCCCTCGTCATGGGCAAAGACGGCACCGTCTACTATGGGCGCGGCGCCGATGGGCAGGTCAAAATCGCCTCGATCACCAAGGTCATGACCGCAATCCTAACCGTCGAGAATTGCAAGATGGACGAGAAGGTCACGGTGAGCAACGCCGCAGCCACCGTGGGTAATTCGACCGCCGGCTTGCTCGAAGGCGACGAGCTTACCGTGGAGCAGGCACTACGCGGTCTGATGATTCCCTCGGGCAACGACGCCGCCATCGTGCTCGCCGAATATGTGGGCAAGAAGATCGACCCCAAGACCAAAGACGCCGAGGCCACATTTGTGAAGGCCATGAACGAGCGCGCTAAGAAGCTCGGCTGTACCGGTACGCTTTTTGAAAACCCGCATGGTCTGGACTTTGATGAGTGGGCTGGCAATATGCACTCAACCGCACACGACGTAGCGCTGATGATGCAGGAGGCCATGAAAAACGACACGATCCGCGAGGTCGTAGCGAGCGAGGATTCCCGGATCGAGGTCACGGGCGCCGACGGCACCGACCATTCGCATTCCATGGACACGCATAACTATTTGCTGGGCCAAGATGGCAACATCGGCGGCAAGACCGGCACCACCGACGACGCGGGCTATTGCTTTACGAGCGCCTACAACCGCGACGGCGACGAGATCTACACCGTTATTTTGAACTCCACCACCACCGATCAGCGCTTTACCGATACCGCCACCCTTGCCAACTGGTACTACGGTCACAAGGTGACGGTCGCAATCGCCAACACGCAAGAAAAGACCGCCAACGGCAACCCGCTTATGGCGCGCATTAGTCAAACCGACTGGACGGATAAGACAATCGACGCCACGCTCGCCGATCCCACGGCGCAAGCGACCGTGTTTTCTCTTGCCGGCGAGGTGACCGAAAAGGTTAGCTACGACGATCTTTCGGGCACGGTGCATGTGGGCGACAAGGTGGGCAGCGTTACACTCAAGCAGGACGGCACCAAGATCGCCGTCATGGACCTGGTTGCCGACGAGGAAGGCGCAGGGCCGAATCCCATTGAATGGCTGCTCGTGAAGCTCGATCGCTTGGGCCGCCGCATCGACAACCGCCCGCTCACAGCCGAGAGCGAGACCGTAGCCAAGGCGCCCAAGGCGTAGGGCCGGAGCGATATCACATCGAACCAAATGAGGCGTCCAACGGGGCGCCTCATTTTTGAGGGTTCGAATCCCCAGCGCCCTTTCTCGATAATAAAAAAGGGCCCCCGATGGGACCCTTCTTTAAAGTTAAACTGGCGGAGAGCTGGGGATGTCCGGACATGCTACGCATGCCCTCCGGCTTCAAAGCCTGGCGGCTTTTCGCCCACGGGCTACAAACGCTTTCGCGTTTGCTTAACGCCCGTGCCCTCTCGGGTTCGAATCCCCAGCCTCCTTTCTCCGCACAAAAAAGGGCCCCAAATGGGACCCTTCTTCAAATTCGTACTGGCGGAGAGCTGGGGATTCGAACCCCAGATGCCCTTTTGGGGCATACTCGCTTAGCAGGCGAGCACCTTCGGCCTCTCGGTCAGCTCTCCGTAACAGCCGTTCTATAGTAACCAAACAGCCTAAGATGGGCAAGAGGAAATTTTCTAATTGCCTAGCATCCTTTCCTCATTGGAAGCTTCGCCTACCCCAGCGAGCGGTTGAGGGAGCCGAGCTCGTCGTTGCCCATGGTGCGCCACATTTGGAAGATGCAACCGCGTGCCAGGAAAAAGAAGCCGTTGTCGACCAGTTGAACAGCGGCATCTGCCAGCTGATTCGTCACGGCGGACACTGGCGGCAGCTCGAGTCCAGCCTTGCGAATGGTCTCGACCGCTTCCTCGAACGTCGGAGGCTCGCTGACGCCCATCTCGTTCATAAGGCCCTGCATTTCTTCCAGCGCGCTGCTGCCCGACTCCTCGCCACGTGGCACCAGACGGTAACAAGCCAGCGCAAGGTCGAGCTGATCGCAATTCCAATAGGCAAACGCCAGGCGATAGAACAGGTAGCCGATTGCAGAGCGATCGCTGGCAATACGTAGGCCGTGGCGCGCCACCTCGATAATCTCGTCAAAGCGCTCCAGACGCGCAAGAACGTTGATGAGCGCAAAGTGCGATTGCATGGACGAGCGCGCCAGATCGTAAAGATGGCGCACCTCGGGCAGCGCTCGTTCAAAGTCCTCTTGCTCGACGTAAAAGCTGCAGATCTCGTGCTGGGCAAAGTACAGCGCATCGGGCGCACGAAGGATTCGCACAGAGCGGTCTTCTTCCAACACCGGTAGCACCATGCGCACCAGCTGGTTATCGCAAAACTGCGTTTGAACCGGACCTGTCGCCAAAAGCTCGGCAACGGCGCACTTAGCCTCCAACTCCTCAACAAGACGGGAAAAGCCTTCAAAAGCACCTGTACGGTCGACTTTTGCCTGCTCGCGCAATTCAACAACACGGGCCACGTATGGGTCGTCGTCCTCTTCCATGACCTCCAACTCGTCAGCCGTATCGGCAAGCAGCAAATCGCGCAGCGCCGGCGGAAGCGTGCGATGGTCATCACGCGGACGAGCATGAACCTCCGCAGGTTCAATCGTCTCCGGAGCAGTTGACTCATACGCCTCAAGTACACGCTTGCACGGCATATCGTCCATGTCCATGCTCTCAAGATCCTTGGCGACAGGCACGCAATCGGCCAGATAGGCCGCGCGCCCAAAGAAATACGTTGCGACAACGCGCTCGCCCTGCTCACTGTCGGGAGCAGCAATCTGCACATAGCAGCGCGTGATGCAGGTGCCCGCGGCAAAACACGCTGCCGCAAGCGTGAGTGCCACGCGCGCATCGTGCTCCGCGGCCCAGATCGCGCGCGTGTCCTCGTCCAGCT
>USOF01000149.1 GCA_900556285.1 uncultured Collinsella sp.
GGAATGTTTGAATCCGTACGCGAGAAGGTGGAAATGCCCGCCTTTATCGCGGAGGGCGGCCGCGGGCTGCGCCTGGTTGCGCGCCGCATGAAAAACGTCGCCCAGCGAGCGGAGGCATCTGCCCCCGTAAAGCTCAAGACCATGATGACCCGTCGAGAGTTGAGATTCTTCAACGCGTTTCCAGAGATCAAGTTGAAGTCTTACGAGGGCGTTATCCGTGCGACCAACCTTAAGGAGCGGGCGCGCGAGCTTTTCTATAGAAAGTAGCCTATAGAAAGCGGCTTGGGGATAACCGCGCCTACAAGCCAAGCATGGTCCGCACGTCTGCTAAGATGCCCGCAGTCGACATGCCGTGCTTGGCAAGCAGTTCCTGCGGCTGGTAGCGGTCGGGGAAGCCCGGGGCCTTGGAGATGCCGTAGCATTTCATGCGCATGCCGCTTGCGGCCATCGCGGCGACAACCTGCTGGCCCCAGCCGCCCTCGACTATGCCGTCTTCAAGCGTGATCAACGCGGCGTGGTCGGCGGCGATGCGATCAAGCTCCTGCATATCGATGGCGCCGTCGTCGAAACGGGGCATGGCGAGCATGTCCGGCGTCGGGTCTGATAAGATTTCCATAGCGGTCTACGTCCTTTCCTAGAACCTGTTGTTGCGGTGATTTCAGATTCTAGGACGAAGGCCGCTCTTCGTTAAACGGACGCTAGGGTGTCGCCCTTACACCAACATTTTCGACGCGATCTGACTTTCCTGGTGCTTTCCTACGCCCCCCTGGACTAGACCCCCTTACCTTTGTCACCTGTGGAACGACCTCCACCGAACAGGCATCGAGCTCCCTGCCGGGGCTTTCGAACTCCGCATCACTAACACCGATGTCTTGTCGAACAGCCCGGCATGGGCGCAGAGGAGCGCATCGTCTCTCATGAAGAACTTATCCCGCCCGCTCAAAGCGCTGTTGCTCGCGAGGACTATCGCGTCCGGCGTCGCGGCGGTGACGCATAATTTCTTTCGCAAATTGACAACCGCATAGCGGAACACGGCCCGCGCCCCGTCATATGATTTCTAGCGGCTAAACAACAAATCAACGACGAAAGGGGCACGGGCCGTGTCTGCGAACATCGTAACAGTCGACGAGGAGTCGCTGCGCAAGGACATAAAGAATCTGGTGAGGAAGACCGTCGAGGAGACGCTCAACGCGCTGCTCGACGAGGAGGCGTCCGAGCTCGTAGGGGCCGGGCGCTACGAGAGGACGGCGGGCCGGGAGGCATACCGCAGCGGCCACTACGCGAGAAAGCTCGTCACCGGGGCCGGAGAGGTCGAGCTCAACGTGCCGAACCTGCGCGGCGCAACCTTCCAGACGGCCGTTATCGAGCGCTACCGCAGGCGCGAGACCTCGGTCGAGGAGGCCATCGTCGAGATGTACCTCGCGGGCGTCTCGACCAGGAGAATCGAGGACGTCTCCGAACTCCTCTGGGGGGCGCCCGTGTCCTCCGGCACCGTCTCCAACCTCAACGAGAGGGCGTTCGCGTCCATCGAGGCCTGGCGCCAGAGGCCGCTCGAGGGCGATTGCCCTTACGTTTTCGTCGACGGCATCTACCTCAAGCGCAGCTGGGGAGGGTCCTACGAGAACGTGGCCGTTCTGGTGGCCATCGGCGTCAACTCCGCCGGCGACCGGGAGGTCATCGGCTGCGCGGAGGGCTACACCGAGTCGGCGGACTCGTGGCGCGAGTTCTTCTCATGGCTCAAGGGGCGCGGGCTCTCCGGCGTGCGGCTCGTCACCGGCGACAAGTGCGCGGGGATGCTCGGTGCGCTCGAGGAGGTGTTCCCCGGGGCACGCTACCAGCGCTGCACGGTCCACTTCTACCGCAACGTGTTGGGAAGGGTGCCCGTGACCAGGAGGAAGGCCGTGGCGCGGATGCTGAAGGCGATCCACGCGCAGGAATCGCGCGAGGCGTGCTCGAGGAAGGCGGCGGAGGTGGCGGGCGAGCTGGACGGGATGGGGCTCGGCGCGGCCGCAAGGACGGTGCGCGACGGCTTCTCCGAGACTCTCGCCTACACGGACTTCCCGCCGGAGCACTGGCGCAGAATCCGGACTAATAACGGTATCGAGCGCATCAACCGCGAGATCAGGCGGAGGACGAGGGTCGTAGGGACCTTCCCGGACGGCAACTCGGCCCTGATGCTGGTGACGGCGAGGCTGAAGTACATCGTGGAGCACGAATGGGGCAAGAGGAGGTACCTGGACATGTCGAAGCTGGAGGAGATGGACGAGCTGAGCAAGAAGGCGGAGGGCTAGAGCAAGGCGGGGCCGAGGCCGCCTCGATCAATTTGCGAAAGAATCTTGACGGTACCAGCGGGACCTCCACGATGTTGTGGGTGGCGAGCATGCGGGCGATGAACTCGGCGTCGCGCCGGTCGTTCTTGCGGCGCGCGTCCGCCGCCGGCCTCTGCATTTTCGAGACGGCGGCCACGGCGCAGTCGAGGCCGAGGGCGCGCAGCTCGCGCGCCATGTGGAACCCGGTGGGACCGCTCTCGTAGCAGGCCCTGGGCTCCTCGAACCCGAGGGCCCACTCCGCGATCTCGGCGGCGTCCGTCCCGAAGTCACGGTGCACCACCTCGCCGGTGAAGGGGTTGAACGCCGCGGCGGCGACCGATCGCGCGTGGACGTCCAGGCCGATGGAGGTAACATGGGGCATGGGAAGCCTCCTCCCCGCAGGTGCGGTAAGGGCTACCGCACGGGCCGATACTCAAAGCCCATTGTGGCACCCCGAGCCCGCGGAAAGAAACTGCAACTCGGGGGAGGCGACCCCAATGGCTTTCTCATATCGTCTTTTTCTCGATAGGAGTACCCATGATTAAGAATGAGAACGTCGAGGGCGAGCCCGCCTACGACGAGACGTACCGCCGCGGCCCCGTGGTTATGCGCGGCCCCATGATTCCTAAGGACAACACCTACGCCAACCTGCTGGCGCCCGAAGATTCAACCGACTGGTTGCATGCCGATCCGTGGCGCGTCCTTCGTATTCAGGCAGAATTCGTCGATGGCTTTGGCGCGCTTGCCGAGCTTGGTCCTGCGGTGACCTTCTTCGGCAGCGCCCGCACGCCCAAGACCGATCCGCTCTACAAGGCGGCGCGCACAGTCGGCCGTAAGATTGCCCAGCGCGGCGTGGCGGTTATCACCGGCGGTGGTCCTGGTGTCATGGAAGCGGCTAATAAGGGGGCGGCGAGCGTCAACGGCAAGTCAGTTGGTTTGGGCATTGAGCTGCCGCACGAGCAGGGGCTCAACAAATACGTGAACCTTGGTATGGACTTCCGTTACTTCTTTGTGCGCAAGACCATGTTCGTCAAATACAGCTCGGGCGCTATTGTTTTTCCCGGCGGGTTTGGCACACTCGACGAGATGTTCGAGGTGCTCACGCTGGTGCAAACGCACAAGGTCAAGCGCATGCCGCTTGTGCTGGTGGGCACCGAGTACTGGCAGGGCCTGTTCGACTGGCTTAACGGCCCGGTAATGAGCGCCAGTATGATTAGCCCGCTCGACCCGGATCTGGTACACATTACCGACGACCTCAACGAGGCCGTTGACATTGCGCTCAGCGGGTTGATGTAGAGCAATCGTGTCTACCGCGACATGAATATGCATGGCAATCTGATGCTATCTAACGTCAGGTTGCCATTTATATTGGGTATACTGATGCAAAAGACGAGGGCAAGGAGGTCGCGTATGTCTACTGCAACGGTTAAGCCTACGACGGTTCGCCTCGAAGAGGGGCTCAAGGAGCAGGCGACTGAGTTCTTGGATTCGGTCGGCCTCAGCCTCAATTCCTATCTCAATCTTGCCGTTCGGCAGCTGGTAAATCAGCGAAAGATTCCTTTTGAGATTGTAGGAAGGGCGGAGATGCCCAACGAGGCGACGAGGCGTGCCATGGTGATCGCCGAGGCTCATGAGTTGGGGATTTTGCCGGACGATAGCCCGTCATTCAATAACGCTGATGAGCTTATGTCATTCCTCGATGAGGAATAGCGATGTTCGCGATTAAAGTCGAGGCTCAATTTAAGGCGGACTACAAACGAACGATGCGCATGCATCCGCAGCTAAAAAGTGAGTTTAAA